>DATIDZ010000069.1:0-15076 GCA_035456045.1 Caldimonas sp. | reverse complement strand
CGGGCGTCGGCCACGGCGGTGCCTCGTGCAGCGCGGCCTCGAGCGCGTCGAGCGAGCCGCCGTCGTCGTCGCCCAGCGTGTGCAGCGCGGCCCGCGCGAGGTGCTCGTACCAGAGCTCGAGATGGTCGAGCGCGATGCGGTCCTCGGGCGCACGCACGCGCGGCTGCGCGATGACGAGCGGGAAGTAGCGGCCGACGCTGTCGCAGCTCGGCATGAGCACGCCGAACCACCAGCGCGAGTCGATGACGCCCGGTGCCCACGCGAAGCGCAGCACGGGCGCGGTGAGGTAGACGTCGAGCCAGCGCTCGCCCAGCTGCTCGCGGCCGTCGCGCATCGCGGTCGAGAGCCAGTGGTCGAACGCGGGAAACAGCTCGGGCGACATCCGCCGTTGTGCGAAGTCGCCGAGCGACGACAGCTTGCCGTACCAGGCCGCGGCCTCGCTGATGTCGGCGGCAACGGTCTGGCTCATCGGCGACGGCGCGGCGTCGGGCGCGTCACAGGCCCATCGGGCACTGGAACTCGTGCAGTTCGCGCAGCCTGAACGGATTGCGGACGCTGCTCGCGGTGACCTCGAACACGGCCTTGCGACCATCGATGTCGAAGGTCGCGCGGAACGTCACCTGCGAATTCGCGACCGGCTCGAAGGTGACCTTGTCGAACAGGCGCAGCAGCGCCCACGGTCCCTCGAAGACGGTGCCGAAGGTCGTACCCGAGCCGGGCGGGTTGACGGTGACGCGCACCTGGCCGGTCCCGCGCGGGCCCGGCCAGACGACCGGCGTCGGGATCTGCGGGCCGTGGTCGTAGCGGACGATCTGGCCGTCGATGTCGAGGATGATGTTCTTGATCGAGAGGTCCATCTCGACCGGCTTGATCTGCAGCTTCAGCGTCGGCACGTTGCCGGCCGGGAAGAACGTGTCGCGGATCGCCTGCGCGCGCTGGAACTGGCCGAGGCTGCCGGTGTCGGTACCGAGCGGCGCGCCTTCGATCGGCCTGAACCGCCACGGCCGCGTCGTCGTGTCGACGTAGGTGGCGAGCCGCTGCTGGAACAGCTGGTCGATCTTGCCGCCGGGGCCGAAGAGGAGGGCGAAGTCGGCGGGCGTCGCATCGCGCGGTGCATTGCGGTCGACCGGGTAGCGGCCGGCGATGGCCTGCTGGCAGAACTCGCCGACCTGCGAGCGCACCTCGTTGCCCAGGTTCTGGCGCACCATCATCTGCGAGATCTTGGCGCTGCTGTCGCCGATCGTGTCCAGCATCGAGCGCGCCGGCTCGGGCAGCCGCTGCGCCTCGGTCTTCACCTTGATCGGCACCGGCGACGGCTGCGGCGCGCCGCCGCCCTTGATCGCGGCATCGGCGGCATTCAGCATGACCTGCACCTCGCCGACGAGGGCGATCGTGTCGTCGATCGGCGCCTTGCCGCCGCCCTCGGGCGGCATCACGTAGCGGCGCAGGCCGATGAAGCGGTCGTCGACGATGCTCTCGATCCGCTGGCCGTCGGCGGGCCGCGCCGCGACCTTGCCGGCGATCGCCTCGCGAACGTCCTTGAGCACGCCCGTCGCCCGGTCGGTGGTCTTGTCGATGACGTTCTTTCCGTCGGGCGAGAGCAGCGTCGTCTCGCGCGCCATGCCGCGCATCAGCGGCGGCAGCGGACTGTCGGCCGACGAGATCAGGCGCGCCGTCTGGATCAGCTGCGTCAGGCCGCCGCTCATCGGCACGAGGCGGATGTCGGCGATGAACGCGTCCCAGCGCGACGCGTATTCATTGAGGTAGATGCGGCGCACTTCGTCGAGGAGCGGCTCGCCGCCGCGGATCGCCGCGACTGCGTCCTTCTTCGGCTCGGTCACGCCGAGCACCCAGGTCTGCTCGTCGGCGAGCTGCTGGGCGACGTTGCTCACTGCCTTCTGGAATCCCTTGTGGTACCCGTCGTAGGTGAAGAGGCCGGGGACGCCCCGCGTCAGCGGCTGGCCGCTCGGCCGCGAGAACACCAGCGCTGCGTTGTTGCCCGCGGCGCGCACCACGGTGAACTCCGGGAACTCCTTGCCGAGACCCTGCTGGCGCATGCGGTCGTAGATGCGCTGCGGCAGCGGCACCGCCGCCAGGTGCGAGCGGTGGTAGTCGACCAGCGCCTTGTCCTCGGCGAGCGGCGACACGGCTGCGCCTTGCGCGAGCAGCGCGTTCAAGTGCGCATCGAGCTGTTCGCGTTCCTCGGGAGTGAGCGAGCGTCCGAACTGGCTGTCCCAGTCCGCGGCGAGGTAGTTCTTCAGCGCCTCGGGGTCGAAGTGCTGCACGTCGTGCAGCATGAGGTACATCTTCAGCGCTTCGTACTGCGTCTGCGTGGCGTTGCTCGCCTGGCGCAGCTGCTCTTCGACGCGAAGCCCGATGCGCGGCAGCATCGCGTCGGTGAGCATGCGCTGGTAGCTGCCGCGTGCCGCGCTGTCGAGCTTCGGGCCCTGGTAAAGGCGAAAGCCGAGCTTCCACGGGACCTCGTTGCTGGTGCCGGCGAGGCTGCGCGTCGCGGCCAGCGCGGGCAGGATCGGCAGCAGGTCGGGGGAGGCGCGATTGGGCGTGCTCTGCACGAGCTGGCGGACGGCGCCGACGCGCTGCGCGACCTCGTCGACGTAGCGGCGGTTGTTCGCGTAGCTCACCAGCCAGGCCGTCATCGCGCCGACGGTGAGCAGCGCGATCGCCGCATAGCCGGCGACCACGGCGGCGGTTCGGCGTCGCTCCCACTTGAGGTCGGTGTTGGCCAGGCCGCTCTCGGCGAAGACGACCTCGCCGAGCAGGCGCGGCAGGAAGAAGCTGCGCCCGCTCGCCTGGTTCGGCGCGATGATCGCGCGCTCGAGGCGGTAGCTGCGCGCGATCGAGCCGAGGACGCGGTCGATCGGCGTTCCCTCCTGGGTGCCGCTGACGAAGTACACGCCGCGCAGCAAGGCATCGGCCTCGTAGGGCGACGACGAGAAGGTCACCTCGAGGAATTCCTGGAGGACGCCGCGCAGGCCTGCGAACTGGCCGGCGAAGCCGTAGATGCGGGCGCGCTTCTGCGTGTCGCGCTCGAGCTGCAGCCGCTCGATCAAGCCGTCTTCCAGACGCTTCACCAGCGCGTCGAACTCGTGGCCGAAGCGTTGCAGGTTCTGCGCCGAGGTGGCCTTGACGGGGAAGGTCGTTCCCCACGGCGTCGCGCGCTGGTCCTTGTCGAGGGTCGCGAAGTAGTCGGTGAAGCCGGCGAGCAGGTCGGCCTTCGTGACGAGCAGGTAGATCGGAAAGCGGATGCCGAGCCCCTCGTGCAGCTCCTGCAGGCGCTGGCGCACCGTCGCGGCGTACTGGCGCCGCTCGGCGAGCGTGCGCGTCAGCAGGTCGGAGACCGAGACTGTGACGAGCACGCCGTTGACCGGCTGGCGCGGGCGCGAGCGCTTGAGCATCGCGAGGAAGCCGCTCCAGGTCGAGCGGTCGTTCTCGCGGTCGCTGTCCTGCGTCGTGAAGCGGCCCGCGGTGTCGATCAGGACCGCCTGGTCGGTGAACCACCAGTCGCAGTTGCGCGTGCCGCCGACGCCGCGGATCGCGTCCTCGCCGGCGACGTCGGCGAGCGGGAACTTGAGGCCGGAGTGGCGCAATGCCGTCGTCTTGCCCGAGCCCGGCGCGCCGATGATGAGGTACCACGGCAGCTCGTAGAGGTAGCGGCCGTTGAGCTTGGCCTTCCAGCCCGCGAGCACGCCGCCGCCGGCGCCGAAGCGAGCACGGCGCAAGGTGAAGAGCGCCTTCTCGAAGCGTTGCCGCACGGCGAGCATGTCGGCGCTCTCGGCCTCCTTGCGATCGCCGGCCGGCTGCGCCATCAGCTGGTTGACGACGGCGGCGTTGCCGCGCTTCGCGCGCCAGGCGCGCCAGGCGACGACGATCGCCATGAGCGCGGCGATCGCGGCGATCGTCATCCAGCGCGCAGACTCGCTTTCGAGCGGGAACCATCGCCTGTCGTCGCGATCGGTCAACCCGAAGACCGGCCCGGCGATCCAGATGACGAGAGAGACGGCCAGCAGCAGGACCGCGAGCAGCACCCAGCGGTTGAAGACGAGGCCGAGCAGCTTGGCGATCATTTGCCTTGCGGCCGGCTCGCGCTCGCCTCGTACGGACGGCCGACGTAGAGCGTCACCTCGACGCGCCGGTTGAGCGCGCGGTTGCTCGCGGTGTCGTTCGGCACGACCGGCTCGGCGTCGGCGCGACCTTCGGCGCGGATGCGGTCGGGGGCGACCTTGTGCGCGACGAGCAGGTCGCGGACATTGCGCGCGCGCTCCTCGGACAGGTGCCAGTTCGACGGGAAGCGCGCGCTGCGCGCGATCGGCTGGTTGTCGGTGTGGCCGGTGACGACGACGTTGCCGACGACCAGCGCCAGGGCATCGGCGATCCGTCCCATCAGCGCCTCGCGCTCGGGCAGCAGCGTCGCGCTGCCGGTCGCGAAGGTGCCGTCGCCGCGGATGGTGACGACGCTGCGATCGATCTCGTCGCTGACGCGCACGAGATTGGCCTTGATGTCGGGCTGCAGGAACTGCGCGAGGCGCGGCTTCGGCGCGGGCTGCGGCGCGACGATCACGGGCGGCGTCAGGCGCAGGCCCTGGATGTCGCCGAAGACCGGGTCGGAGCGCGATTCGAGCGACGAACGCAGCGCCCAGAACGTGCCGACGAGGAGCAACGCGGCGAGGCCGGCGGTGACGGCGAGGGGCAGCCAGCTCAGCGTCGCCGCCCGCTTGACCGGCTGGCCCTGCCAGTGCTCGGCGAGCGCGTGCGAGTAGTCGCCGCGCTGCTGCTTGAGGATCTGCGCGAGCCGGTCGCGCACCGCGTCGAGCTGGGCGCGGCCGTTCTCGATCACGCGGTAGCGGCCTTCGAATCCGAGCGTGATGGCGGCGTAGATCAGCTCGAGCAGGTCGCGGTTCTCGGCCGGCTTCTCGGCCAGCCGCGCCATCAGCTGGAAGACCTTCTCGCCGCCCTCGGTCTCGTTGTGGAACATCGCCAGCAGGCTGTGGCGCCCCCAGACGCCCGAGCCGCCCCACGGCGTGTCGGCGGCGGCCTCGTCGATCATCGTGCAGAGCACGTAGCGCGAAGCCATCACGCGCTCGGGCGCGATGCCCTGCGCCGCGGCGCGCGCCGCGAAATCGCGGATGCCCTGAGCAAGCGACGTCCGCAATGCCGCCGGGTCGGGCACCTGTCGCGTCGCGCGCAGCTGCGGCACGAGCAGCAACAGCCGGTTGGCCAGCGCGACGAGGGGATTCAGGCCGACATCGGGGATCGCCGCATCGGGGGCAGCGACGTCGACGCCGGTCGTCTCGGACGGCCGCGTCGTCGAGCCTCGCCCGCGCGGGTCGGGCTTGATGAAGGTGCGCGTCTGATCGTCGCGATCGGCGAACGGATCATTGATGGCCGAGGGATCCATGCGGGCGCCAAGGCGAGGTCATTGGCGGATCGCCCACAGCTCGAGCTCGAGCGCGGGAAAGTCGCCGGCGACGTGCAGCGCGAGGCTGCCGCTCTTCTCGAGCTGCTTCCACAGCTCGCCGCCCCGGTCGAGTTCGAAGTAGTGGAAGCCCGCGTGGAACGGCAGCTGGCGCGGCGCCGTCGGCAGCGAGCGCAGGACGACGCCCGGCAGCTGCAGGTTGACCAGATCGCGAAGCTTCTCGGACGGGCCGAGCTTCGACTGCGCCGGAAAGCGCGAGCGCAGTTGCTCGGCCGGCATCTGCGCATTGACGGCGAGGACGAAGCTGGC
Organism: Caldimonas sp.; assembly: GCA_035456045.1. GTDB lineage: Bacteria > Pseudomonadota > Gammaproteobacteria > Burkholderiales > Burkholderiaceae_C > Schlegelella_A. The sequence goes on along the minus strand of DATIDZ010000069.1, from coordinate 9,333 downwards.
CGTTCGCGCCAGCTCGGCATCGGGGAAGACCGCCGTGCGCACGCCGTGGCTGCGGTCGACGAGCTCGATCTGCACGGCGTTCCTCTCGAGCACCGTCGAGAGCATGCGGCGCAGGTCGGCGATCACCGGCACGAAGGTGGCGTGCAGGTCGTCGTGACGATAGGCGGGGTACTCGCTCGGGAAGCGCGCTTCGCTCGTGAACGTCGACAGGTCGCCGGCGAGCTGCAGGCACGCGAGGTAGAGCTCCTTGGGATGCGTGCTGGGCGCCAGCGCGTGCTGGCGGAACACCGGCTCGGCGCGGTTGAGCGCCTGCAGCATGAGGAAGTCGGCCATCTCCGAGATGCCGTGGCTGAGCTGGCCCATGCGGGCCGCGAAGGCGCGTGCGCGCTGGTGGATGAGGCCGTGCAGCAGGGTTGCGTGCGCCGACAGCTGCTGGGTCGCGTCGATGCGAGTCTGCGGCGCGATGTAGAGCGGGTCGAGCAGGACCTGGTTGTCGCTGCGGCGCTCGAGGACTCGGGCGACGCCGAGCAGCGCGTAGCCGTCGCCGGCCTCCTTGGCGCGAACGAGGCGCAGGTCGAGCGCGCCGGTCTGCACCGTCTCGGGCTCGTCGGCGGCATTGGTGTGGTCGCGCAGCTCCTCGCCGTCGGCTTTCCAGCGGCGCAGCTCATGCGCCTCGGCATCGTCGAAGCCGACCTGGGTGACGCCTTCGCGCGCCAGCGGCACCGCGAGGCAGACGAGCTCGCCCTTCATGTCGGCGGGGACGTCGAGCGCCATCGGCTGGGCGTCGTGCAGGGGCATCGAGAACGGCGTGCCGTCGGGAAGGATGCCGCTCGCACGGGCGATGCCGACCCGGCCGATCGCCAGCATGCCGGCATCGAGCGCGAGCTCGAAGAAGCCCCAGGCATGCGGCCCGGTGCCGCGCAGGCGCATGTCGATCGTGTACTCGACATGACGCGCTTCCTGCTGAAAGTGATGCGGCAGCAGGAACATGCCCTGCGACCAGACGACCTTGCTGTGCAGGCTCATGCGACGGGCGAGGTCACTTGGAGATCGCCGCTTCCACGGCGAGGTCGCCGGCCTTCACGGTTATCTTCTGCGGCTGGCTCGGCAGCACGTTCACGACAGTGCGCCACTTGGCGTGCTCGAGGTCGCGGTACGCGGCGACGACGCCGAGGAATCGCGTGTCGGGCGCGAGCGTCTTGGCGAAGGTCTTGGTCTCGCCGGGATTGAGCACGAACTCTTCCTTGGCGAGGAGATCGCCGCCGAGCTCGGCCTGATCGCGCTGATAGAGCGACATGAAATCGGCGGCATTGAAGGTGGCGGCCGACTTGAGCTCGTAGACGCGGATGAGGAGCGGCGATGGCCGCTTGCTCGCGCTCGGATTGATCTGCGCCGACGCCTGGATCGTGCCGGCGACCGAAGCCGGCGGCGGAGGAGGCTTCGCCGCGCACGCCGACAGGAGGAGCGCGACGCCCAGCGCCGCGAGCGGGTGCAGGCCAAGTGTTTTCACGCGCGCGTCTCCCATCGTTGAAGGGAGCATAGCGACAGGCCGCGGCGCGGCCTCGTGACTTAGGTAATCGCGTCTGCGTCGGGGTCGTCGTCTTCGCTCGGCTTGGCCTCGACGCCATAGGCTTCGCTCGCCCACGCGCCGAAGTCGTTGTTCTTGCAGCGCGGGCTGCAGAACGGCCGGCACGGATTGCTCAGCGCGTAGACGGCCTGGCCGCCGCAGGTCGGGCAGCGGACGATCCGGGGACGAAACGGCGCGTCGGTCATCGAAGACCTGTCGCTCACGCGCAGAGGGTCAGCTCGAAGCTGCTGTCGGCGTCGCTCGGCTTGAGGCGCCCGTCGGGCTCCTGGCGCATCAGCCGGACCAGCATCATGAGACGATGGCCGCTGATCTCCGGGACCAGCTGCAGCGCCTGGTCGATGCGCACGCGCATCAGCTGATAGACGCGTCCGGCCGGCAGGCTCTGCGAGTACTGGCCGGCGACGGCGACGACGCGCTGCGGCGTCCCGGAGTCGCGCAGCAGCCCGAGCAGCACCTGCAGCGCCTCGGCGATCGGCATCAGCGTGCCGACCCACTGGAGCAGGTCGGCGCGGCGCCGTTTGGCATCGAGCTGCTGCCACGCGTAGTACGCCGGCAGGTCGAACTCGCACGTGCCGCCGGGGATGCTGATGCGGCTGCGGATGCTCATCAGCCACTCGTTGGCCGTCAGCGCGGCGCCGGCCTTGCCCGAGAGCTGGTTGAGGCGCGCGAAGGCGCCGTCGATGCGCGCGAGCATGGCTTCGAGCGCCGCCTCCGCGATCGCCGGGTTGCCGCGGTAGCCGAGCAGTTGCTGGCGGTGCTTCTCGAGCTCCTTGAGGAGGTCGGACTTGAGGTCGGCGCGCGAGCCGACGTCCATGATCTCGAAGATGGTGGCGAGCGCGTGGTGGTGGTCGACCGGCGCGTCGCGCTCGATCAGCTGCCCGAGCCGGTCGAACAGGTGCTCGAGACGAAGCATCGTCCGCATGCTCTCGTTCAACGGGTACTCGTAGGCGATCACGGGGAGGGCAGGTCGAAAAGCGCAGGCGAGGCGACCGCCGTCAGACCGGCGGGCGCGCGGATTGTTCCACAGCGAATCGCCGCCGCCGGGCGGCACCCGTCATGCCCCGGCTGCCAGTGCGAAGCGCCAGAGCGAGTGGACCTCTGCCGCCAGCTCGGCAAGCGAGATGCCCTGGTTGTGGATCACCGCGTCGGCGGCGGCGCGGCGGGCGGCGCGCGTCGCCTGCTGGGCGATCACCGCGCGCGCCGCATCCTCGCTCCAGCCGGGCCGGGCGGCGACGCGGGCGATCTGCGCGGCCTCGTCGCAGTCGACCACCCAGACGGCGTCGACGCGGCTGCGCCAGCGACCCGACTCGACCAGCAGCGGCACGTCGAAGACCAGCACCGGAGCGGCGACGGCGGCGGCGGCCTGGCGCTCGACCTCGACGCCGATCAGCGGATGAAGGATCGCCTCGAGGCGCGCTCGTGTCGCCGGGTCGTCGAAGGCGGCCTGGCGCATGCGCGGACGGTCGAGGGCGCCGCTCGCGTCGATGAAGAAGGCGCCGAACGCAGCGCGAATCGCTTCGATCGCGGCGCCGCCCGGCATCGTCAGCTGCCGCGCGATGAGATCGGTGTCGATGACGACGGCGCCGAGGCTGGCGAGCATCGCCCCGACGGTGCTCTTGCCGCTGCCGATGCCGCCGGTCAGGCCGATGCGCAACGCGGTCATTCGATCAGCGGCGAGCAACCGCGACCGGCGTCAGGACCAGCGCAGCCAGCCGAGAACGCGCTCGGGGCCGGCGAACAGGACGACCAGCCCCGCGCCGGCGAGGAACGGTCCGAAGGGCACGTAGCGGCCCTCGCGCAGCGACGACGACATCTTCATCACGATGCCGATGATCGCGCCGATCACCGAGGCGCCGAGGACGATCGGCAGGATCATCTTCCAGCCCAGCCACGCGCCAAGCGCGGCGAGCAGCTTGAAATCGCCGAAGCCCATGCCTTCCTTGCCGGTGGTGAGCTTGAACAGCCAGTACACCGACCACAGCGAGAGGTAGCCGACGATGGCGCCCCAGACCGCGTCGGCGAGCGGGATCGTCCACCCGATCGCCGCGCTCGCCACCCCGGCCCAGAGCAGCGGCAGCGTCAGGTTGTCCGGCAGCAGCGTCGTGTCCCAGTCGATGCCGGCCAGTGCGACGAGGGCCGCGCAGAAGAAGCACCACAGCAACGCGACCGGCTCCGCGCCGAAGCGCCAGCCGACGAGCGCGAAGAGGGCGGCGGTCGCGACCTCGATCAGCGGGTAGCGCGCGGAGATCGGCGCCTTGCACGCCGAGCATCGTGCGCGCAGCCAGAGCCAGCTGGCGAGCGGAATGTTCTCGTACCAGGCGATCGCGTGGCCGCACGACGGGCAGCGCGATCGCGGCGTCGACAGCGTGAGCGCCGGCGTCTCCTCGTGCGCGACGCCGAGCAGGTCGGCGCTTTCCATCTTCCAGCCGCGCTCGAGCATGAGCGGCAGCCGATGGATGACGACGTTCAGGAAGCTGCCGATGCAAAGCCCGAAGAGGGCCAGGACGAGGGGCGAGAGGAGGACTTCTTGGAAGGGCATCGGCGCCCTACACCACCTGGCCCAGCTTGAAGATCGGCAGGTACATCGAGACGACGATCCCGCCGATCAATGTGCCCAGGATGACGATGATGAACGGCTCCATCAGGCTCGACAGGCCCTTGACGGCCTCGTCGACCTCGTCCTCGTAGAACTCCGCCGCCTTGCCGAGCATGGCGTCGAGCGAGCCGGATTCCTCGCCGATGGCGCACATCTGGAGCACCATGACGGGGAAGACGCCGGTCGCCTGCATCGACGTCGTCAGCGCAGAGCCGGTCGAGACGTCCTTCTGGATCTTCTCGGTCGCCTCGGCGAAGACCGCATTGCCCGAGGCGCCACCGACCGAATCGAGCGCCTCGACGAGCGGCACGCCGGCGGCGAACATCGTCGAGAGGGTGCGCGTCCAGCGCGCGATCGACGACTTGTTGACGAGATCGCCGAACACCGGGATGCGCAGCAGCAGCCGGTCCATGTACTTCTGCATCTTGATCGAGCGCCGCCAGGTCTGCATGAAGAAGTAGATGCCACCGCCCAGGATGCTGAAGATGAGGTACCAGTACGACGTGAAGAACTTCGACATCGCGATGACGACCAGCGTCGGCGCGGGCAGGTCGGCGCCGAAGGACTTGAACACGTCCTCGAACGCCGGAATGACGAAGATCATGATGACCGTCAGGACCACGAACGCGACCACCAGCACCGCGATCGGATAGATCAGCGCCGACTTGATCTTGTTCTTGATCGCCATCGTCTTTTCCTGGTAGACGGCGAGGCGGTCGAGAAGGGTTTCCAGAATACCGCCCGCTTCGCCGGCTTCGACCAGGTTGCAGTAGAGGGCGTCGAAATAGAGGGGGTGCTTGCGGAACGCGGCCGAGAGGCTGGTGCCCGTCTCGACGTCGGAGCGGATGTCGGTCAGCAGTCGGGTCATCTTCGGGTTCGTGCTGCCCCGCGCGACGATGTCGAACGACTGGATCAGCGGCACGCCGGCGCGCATCATGGTGGAGAGCTGGCGGGTGAAGACGGCGATGTCCTTCTGCTTGATCGCCTTGCCGCCGCTCGTGCGGCGCTTCTTCACCTTGTTGACCATCACGCCCTGGCGACGCAGGCTCGCGCTGACCATCGCTTCGCCGCCGGCGCGCATCTCGCCACGAACCGACTTGCCGTTCTTGTCCTTGCCTTCCCACTCGAAGACGATCTCTTTGATCCGACCCTTCGCTGCTGCTACCGATGCCGTTGCCATACGTCTTCGAGGACCGAACCCCGCCTTTGCTTTCTCGTTTGCTACTCGTTCGTGACCGAGATCAGTTCTTCGAGTGTCGTAAAGCCGTTGCGGACCTTGATCAGGCCCGACTGGCGCAAGTCACGGACGCCTTCGCGCTGGGCCTGCTCGGCGATGTCCATCGAGCTGCCCGAAGCGAGGATGATCTTCTGGATTTCTTCGGTGATCGGCATGACCTGGTAAATCCCGACGCGGCCCTTGTAACCGTTGTTGCACATGGAACAGCCGACGGCACGGAATGGCTTCCAGTTGCCGTCGAGATCCTCCGGCTTGAAGCCGGCCTTGAGCATCGCTTCCCGAGGATAGTCGGCCGGAGCCTTGCAGTTCTCGCAGAGCTTTCGCGCCAGTCGCTGCGCCGTGATGAGCAGCACGCTCGCCGCGATGTTGAACGCGGCGACGCCCATGTTGGACAGCCGCGTCAGGGTGGTCGGCGCGTCGTTGGTGTGCAGCGTCGACATCACCATGTGACCGGTCTGCGCCGCCTTGAGGGCGATGTCGGCGGTTTCGAGATCCCGGATCTCGCCGACCATGATGATGTCGGGATCCTGGCGCAGGAACGACTTGAGGGCGACGGCGAAGTTGAGCCCCGCGCGGTCGTTGACGTTGACCTGGTTGACGCCGGGCAGGTTGATTTCCGCCGGGTCCTCGACCGTGGCGATGTTCACGCCCGGCTGGTTCAGGATGTTCAGGCACGTGTACAGCGACACGGTCTTGCCGCTGCCGGTCGGGCCCGTGACGAGGACCATCCCGTAGGGCCGCTGGATCGCCTTCAGCAGGCGATCTTTCTCGATCTTCTCGTAGCCGAGCGCCTCGATGCCGACCTTGGCGCTCGACGGGTCGAGGATCCGGATCACGATCTTCTCGCCGAACAGCGTCGGCAAGGTGCTGACCCGGAAGTCGATCGCCTTGTTGCCGAACTTCAGCTTCATGCGCCCGTCCTGCGGCACGCGCTTCTCGGCGATGTCGAGGCGGGAGATGACCTTGATGCGCGCCGACAGCTTGTCCTTGATGGCGAGCGGCGGCTGCGTGATCTCGCGCAGCTCGCCGTCGACGCGGAAGCGCACGCGGTAGTGGTACTCGTACGGTTCGAAGTGCAGGTCGGACGCGCGCAGGTTGATCGCGTCGATCAGCATCTTCTGCAGGAATCGGACGACCGGCGCATCCTCGACGTCGCTCGCCTCCTGCGCGTCGGCAGGCTGGCTGGTGACGTCGTCGGTGACGTCGAACTCGAAGTCGCCCGACGACAGCGATTCCATCGCGTCGTTGGCGCTGGTGCCGGTCGTCTCGAGCAGCTTGGCGAGCTTGTCGTGCTCGACGATGACCCACTCGGGCGAGAGCTGTGTCGCGAACTTGATCCGCTCGGCGGCCTCCTGGTCGGTCGGGTCGGCGCCGCCGATGAAGAGGCGATTGCCGCGCTTGCCGAGAACCACGACCTGGTACTGCGACGCGAGCTTGGCCTCGATGACATTGCGCGGCAGTTTGGTCGCATCGATCGCCGAGAGATCGAGCAGCGGCAGCGCGAGCGCTGTCGACAGCGTGTGCGCGAGCTCGGCCGACGAGACGGAGCCTGCACTGATGACCGATGCGACGAAGCTCGTGCGCTTGTCGCGCGCCGTGCGGACCAGCTCTTCGGCAGCCTTCGAGTTCAGCTTGCCGGCGTGGACCAGCACCCTGGCGACGCCGGAGAGGGCGGAGTGCGGTGCGTCGGCAAGGGTATCCAACGTGGAAATGCCCGATCAATGATGCGATAAGCAAACGATCATCGCCGATTCGCCGGGGGCTGTAAACGCTGCGGCCAGAGGGGCGCGGCAACAATTCACGTCCGCTGGCGAAGCGCCGGGGCGGAGGCTCGCGCAGCGACGGAAGCGGGTGGTGGTCGGGGTGAGAGGATTCGAACCTCCGGCCTCTACGTCCCGAACGTAGCGCTCTACCAGGCTAAGCTACACCCCGCTTTTCGCTCGCCGGTCCGGCTGCCGCCCGCCGCCCGCTGCGGCCAGCGCAGTGACGACGTCGGTCAGGACGAACGATCGACGGATCGAACCGACAAGTCTAGCAGAGCGTCGCGGTAAGGCGTGCTCGGCAACACGTCGAGCGAGGCGCGTGCCTTGTCGGCCTCGGCGCGCGCGGCGTCGCGCGTCGCGTCGATCGCGCCGGTCGCGCGAACGATGCCGACGATCTCGGCGAGCCGCGCCACTTCGCCGTGGACGATCGCGTGACGGACCAGCGCGCGCTCGTCGGGCGAGCCGCGCTCCATCGCAATCAGCAAGGGCAGCGTCGGCTTGCCTTCCCGCAGGTCGTTGCCGACGTTCTTGCCGAGCTGCTCGGTCGCTCCTTCGTAGTCGAGCAGGTCGTCGACCAGCTGGAAGGCGGTGCCGAGCGAGCGTCCGTAGTCCGCGCACGCCTCCTCGGTCGCGGTGTCGGCCTCGGCGAGAACGGCCCCCAGGCGCGCGCTCGCCTCGAAGAGCTTCGCGGTCTTGAAGCGGATCACGCGAAGGTAGTCGTCGACCGCGACGTCGGGGTCGTGCATGTTCATGAGCTGCAGCACCTCGCCCTCGGCGATCACGTTCGTCGCGTCGGCGAGGACCTCGAGAACGCGCATCCGGTTCACCGAGACCATCATCTGGAAGGCGCGCGAGTAGACGAAGTCGCCCACCAGGACGCTGGCGGCGTTACCGAACATCGCGTTGGCGGTGCTCCTGCCTCGACGCAGTCCCGACTCGTCGACGACGTCGTCGTGCAGCAGCGTCGCGGTGTGGATGAACTCGACCGTCGCGGCGAGCTCGAAGCGCTCGCGGCCGACGAAGCCGAGCGCGCCCGAGAAGAGGAGCACGAGCAGCGGCCGGATGCGCTTGCCGCCGGCGCTGATGATGTATGTCGCGATCTGGTCGATGAGAGCGACCTTCGACGCGAGACGCCGCTGGATGACGGCGTCGACCTGGCGCATTTCCTCGGCCATCGAGGCGCTGGTGGCGACGAGGGGAAGCGCAGGCGAGGAGGAGAGGGCAGTCTGCGGCGGGGGCACGACAAGGCGCGTCAACCTGGCGATTATAGAAAGGGCCGGCCCCGCGGCGCGGTCGGGAGGAAAGCGGCCGCCTGCCCTTCCGTTCGAGCCGGGCGGAACGGTGACCAAAGTAGGCCCGCGTGGTATAGTCACAGGCTTTTCCGGGCTGCTCTGCCGACGCTGCGAGCGCCCCGATTCCAGGCCCGGCGCCTGGACGGCGCCCCGTCCCGCGGGGCAGTCAAACGAAGGAATTCAGATGTACGCGGTCATCAAAACCGGCGGCAAGCAATACCGGGTCGCCGCCGGTGAAACGATCAAGGTCGAGCGCCTCTCGGCCGACGTGGGCCAGGACGTGACCCTCGACCAGGTCGTCGCCGTCGGCAGCGGCGCCGAGCTCGTGCTGGGTGCGCCGCTCGTCGCCGGCGCCAGCGTCGTCGCCAGCGTCGTGTCGCATGGCCGCCATCCGAAGGTCCGCATCTTCAAGATGCACAAGCGCAAGCACTACCAGAAGCGCCAGGGCCATCGCCAGAACTTCACCGAAATCCGCATCAGCGCGGTCAACGCGGCCTGATCGCGGCGCGCCCTCAGGAGTCATCACATGGCACAGAAAAAAGGCGGCGGCTCGACGCGGAACGGCCGCGACTCGCAACCCAAGATGCTCGGCGTCAAGGTGTTCGGCGGCCAGGTCGTTCCGGCCGGCTCGATCATCGTCCGCCAGCGCGGCACCAAGTTCCATGCCGGCCCCAACGTCGGCATCGGGCGCGACCACACGCTGTTCGCGCTGGTCGATGGTGAGGTGAGCTACGCCGTCAAGGGCCCGCGCAACCGCCAGACGGTGGCCGTCAAGGGCAGCTGACTGCCGCCTGCGACCGCGCCGAAAGCCCCGCCTGCCGGGGCTTTTTGCTGTCCGGGCCGCGCGGGCGCTCGAC
>DATIDZ010000068.1:0-2657 GCA_035456045.1 Caldimonas sp. | reverse complement strand
ACTCGAGGCTTCCCTTGCGCTCCTTCTTCGCCTTCTTCAGCGTTCCGCCCTCGATCGTGACGAAGCTCGGGCAGAAGCCCTTCGTGCACGAGTAGTCGAGGTTGCAGGTGTTCTGGTTGATGCGGCGCTTGCGGCCGAACTCGGTCTCGATCGGCTCGACCGAGAGGCAGTTGCTCTGCACCGAGCAGTCGCCGCAGCCTTCGCAGACCAGCTCGTTGATGACGACCCGCTTGGCCGGCTCGGCCATCGTGCCGCGCTTGCGACGGCGCCGCTTCTCGGTCGCGCAGGTCTGGTCGTACACGATCACGGTGCAGCCGGGCGTCTCGCGCAGCTCGCGCTGCACGCCGTCGAGCTCGTCGCGGTGGTGCACCGTCACGCCCTTGGCGAGCCGCGCCGCCACCTCGCCGGTGTACTTTTCCGGCTCGTCGGTGACGACGACGACCCGCTTCGCGCCCTCGGCGTCGAGCTCGCGCGTCATCTCCGGCACCTTCATCGTGCCGTCGACGGGCTGACCGCCGGTCATGGCGACGGCGTCGTTGAAGAGGATCTTGTAGGTGATGTTGACCTTGGCGGCGATCGCCTGGCGCACCGCGAGCAGGCCCGAGTGATAGAAGGTGCCGTCGCCGAGGTTGGCGAAGATGTGGTTCTCGGTCGTGAACGGCGCCTGGCCGACCCACGACACGCCTTCGCCGCCCATCTGGCTGAAGCTCACCGTCGAGCGGTCCATCCAGACCGCCATGAAGTGGCAGCCGATGCCGGCGACGGCGCGCGAGCCCTCCGGCACCTTGGTCGACGTGTTGTGCGGGCAGCCGCTGCAGAACCACGGCGCGCGCTCGCCGGTGGCGTTCGCGCCGGTCGCGTTGAGGGTGATCGCGGCGAGGCTCTTCTCCTTCGCGTCGAGGAGCGCGATGCGCATCGCCATGCCGGCCATGACGTCGGCGTCGACGCCGAGCTTGCCGAGCCGCTTGGCGATCGCCTTGGCGATGATCGCCGGGGTCAGGTCGGCCTGCGCGCGCAGCAGCCAGTGCTGGCTCGGGTTGGCCTGACTCCATTCGCCGCCGGCGCTGTCGCCCTCGCTCTCGTCGAACTTGCCGAGGACCTGCGGGCGAACGTCGGGACGCCAGCCGTAGAGCTGTTCCTTCAGCTGGTACTCGATGACCTGGCGCTTCTCCTCGACGACGAGGATCTCCTGCAGGCCCTCGGCGAAGTCGCGCGTGATCGTCGCCTCGAGCGGCCAGACGACGTTGACCTTGTGCAGGCGCAGGCCGATCCGGCGGCAGACCTCGTCGTCGAGGCCGAGGTCGTGCAGCGCCTGGCGCGTGTCGTTGTAGCCCTTGCCCGAGGCGATGATGCCGAAGCGGTCGTTCGGGCCCTCGATGACGTTGTGGTTGAGCCGGTTGGCGCGAACGTAGGCGAGCGCGGCGTACCACTTGTAGTCCATCAGCCGCGCTTCCTGCTCGAGCGGCATGTCGGGCCAGCGGATGTGCAGGCCGCCGGTCGGCATCGCGAAGTCCTCGGGCAGGATGATGTCGACCCGGTCCGGGTCGACCGAGATGCTCGCCGACGACTCGACGATCTCCTGGATCGTCTTCATCGCCGACCACACGCCGGCGAAGCGGCTCAGCGCGAACGCGTGCAGGCCCATGTCGAGGATGTCCTGCACGCTCGACGGGAAGAACACCGGCAGGCCGCAGGCCTTGAAGATGTGGTCGCTCTGATGCGCCGCCGTCGAGCTCTTCGCGATGTGGTCGTCGCCCGCGATCGCGATCACGCCGCCGTGCTTCGACGTGCCCGCCATGTTGGCGTGCTTGAAGACGTCGGAGCAGCGGTCGACCCCGGGACCCTTCCCGTACCAGATGCCGAAGACGCCGTCGAACTTCTTCGTCTGCGGATAGAGGTCGAGCTGCTGCGTGCCCCACACCGCGGTGGCCGCGAGCTCTTCGTTGACGCCGGGCTGGAAGACGATGTTCTGCGCCGCGAGGTGCTTCTTCGCCGCCCACAGCGACTGGTCGTAGCCGCCGAGCGGCGAGCCGCGGTAGCCGCTGACGAAGCCGGCGGTGTTGAGGCCGAACATCGCGTCGCGCTTCCTCTGCAGCATCGGCAGGCGAACGAGCGCCTGCACGCCGCTCATGAAGGCGCGGCCCGACTCGAGGGCGTACTTGTCGTCGAGGGTGACGCTTTCGAGCGCCTTGCGCACGGCCTCGGGGAGAGGGGCATTCATGGGTTCGACACTCCGGTGGGAAGCTGGTGTGGGGCGCCGTCCGGGCTCGTGACCCCGACGCGCATCAGCGAGTGTAGGGATTCGCCGACAGCGCCGCACCGACGATGTCTTCGAGGCACAGCGATTGCCGAACATGCGTGCTCACGGCGTCCTGCCGATCGGCATCAAGTGACATGACGCAACAGGAGATATGCATGAGACAGACTTCCAGGATCCTCACCCTCGCGGCGGCGGCGGCTCTGGCTTGCGGTGGCGGCCTCGCGCTCGCGCAGACCGGTGGCGCGGGCGGCACGGGCTCGGGAACCGGCGCCGCGGCCACGGGCAGCACCGGCGGCACGAGCAGCGGCACGTCGGACTCGACCAGCGGGACGGCCGCGGGCTCGACCTCGGGCACGGGCACCTCGCCGGGCATCGGCGCGAACAGCAGCGGCACGAC
>DATIDZ010000067.1:0-9805 GCA_035456045.1 Caldimonas sp. | reverse complement strand
GCCGAACGGCAGGATCTGCTCGATCGCCATCGGCCGGGCCGCGTCGGCCGGCTGTCCTTGCCAGACCGCTCGCGCCGCCGCGGTCGCCGACTCGTGGGTCGAGAGCGGATGCACGGTGTCGTTGATGTTCTCGAGGTAGGTCTTCCAGTTGCAGCGGATCAGCGTGCGCAGGCAGCCGCCCTCGATGCGCAGTCGACCGACCGGCGAGCGGTCGACGAGGTTGTCGATCGAGGCGAGCGCCTCGCCGAAGTAGCTCTCGAACTCCGGGCCGCCGGGATTGATCCGGGCGAAGACGAAATCGCGATGGACCGCGACGCCGGCCGGACCGCGCATGCCGGATGCCGCCGGATCGAAGCCGCTGCCCGCGTAGCCGTCGGCGAGCGGCACCGCGCGGAGCGACCCGTCGAGCCGGTACGTCCAGGCGTGGTACGGGCAGCGAAAGAAGCGGCCGGTGTTGCCGCTCCTCGCGCTGACCAGCGGCGTCCCCTTGTGGGCGCAGCGGTTGTAGAGGACGCGCACCGCGCCGTCGTCGCCGCGCACCATCACGATCGGCCGGCCGGCGAGGTCGAGCGAGACGAAGTCGCCGGCGTTCGGCACCTGGCTCGCGTGGCCGACGTAGCTCCAGGTGTTGGCGAAGAAGTGCTTCTGCTCGAGCGCGAACAGCGCTTCGCTCAGGTACAGATCGCGGTGGACGCGCTCGTCCTGGACGAGCGCGGCGATCGAGGCGCGGTTCATGATGGCTGGCGTCCGCTCATCCCTCGACGAGGGCGAGCACGCGCAGGGGGCTGCCGCTGCCCTTCTCGATCTTGAGCGGCGGGCAGATCAGGAGCGCGCCCGTCGGCGGCAGGAGATCGAGGTTGGTCAGGCACTGCAGGCCGTAGCGGCCGGCGCCGTGCATGTAGTAGTGGCACGGGTAGGGCGGGCGCAGGTGATAGCCCTGGCCGGCGTCGGTGCCGATCGCCTCCGAGCCGAAGCCGAGCACGCCGCGCTCCTCGACGAGCAGGCGGACGGCCTCGGTCGACGGCCCCGGCGTGTGCTGCCCGGTCTCGTCGAAGTTCTGGTACGCCTCGGCGTCGCCGGCACGCTTGGACCAGTCGGTGCGCATCAACACCCACGACCCTTCGCCGATCCGGCCGTGCGCCGACTCGAACCGCCCGATGTCGTCGACCGTCATCAGGTAGTCCGGATCGGCCTTCGCCTGCGCGCTGCAATCGATCACGCACGCCGGCGCGACGAAGTGCTGCACCGGGATCGTGTCGACCGAGTTGTTGGCAAGGTCCTTGCCCGAGATCCAGTGGATGGGCGCGTCGAAGTGCGTGCCGGTGTGCTCGCCGCACGAGAAGTTGTTCCAGTACCACCCCGGGCCGCGCGCGTCGTACGCCGAGACCTCCTCGATCCGGAACGGCCAGCACTGGCCCATCTCGGGCGGCAGCGCGATCTGAGGGAACTCGGGGCTGAGCGTCTGCGTCAGGTCGACGACTCGGATGCGCCGGCGGGCGAGCGCGGCGGCGAGCTGGCCGAGCAGCGAAGGCGGCGGGCTCGCGACCGCCCGGGCCTTCTTCGTCGCGACGGGGTTCGGGGGGGAGGTCATGGACCAAATGGTCGCATGACTGGGCGCCCGCCGCGACTTTCGCCGGGCCGGCCGCAGGCGTGCGGCGGAGGCTCGCGCCGAGCGCGGCGCCTCTCAGGCGCGGTCGCCGAACTGCTTCGAAGCGAACCCCCAGGCCATGCGCGACGCGTCGGGCCCCTGGCCGTCGCTGAAGCGCTCGTCGCGGGCGCCCCCGCTCCAGGCGTGGCCGAGGCGGCCGACCTGCACGAGCGTCGCCTTGGTGACGCCTTGCGCCTTGAAGTCGGTCACCGTCATCGGATAGCGCTTGCCGCGTCGAACGGCGCGCGCCGCGCCGGCGAGCGCGCCCGATGCATCGGCCCAGGCCTGCGCGGCGGCGCGGCCGTTGCGCACGGACACCACGGCGTCGCCCTCGCCCTGGATCACCAGCAGCGGCGGCCACGCGGCGGCATTCGCCGCCGCCGGAAGCGAAGGCGGACTGCGCCGGCCCTGCATCGCCCCGACCGCGGACAGCGTCGAGTGCGCAGCGCCGGGCGCGACGCCCGAGTGCATCGTCACCGCCTTGAATCGCTCGGGATGGCGCGCGACCAGCAGCGCCGCCATGCTCGCGCCCGCCGAGAGACCGGCGATGGCGACGCGGTCGCGATCGGCCGCGTGGAGCAGGCAGACCTGGCCGATCGCCGCCATGATCAGCGCCGCTTCGCTGCCGGCGCGCCCGGTGCGCGTGTCGAACCAGTTCCAGCAGCCGTTCGCGTTCGAGACGCGATCCTGCTCGGGATAGAGAACGAGGAAGCGCTCGCGCGCGGCGACGACGTTCATGCGCGTGCTGGCGGCAAAGGTCTTCGCGTCCTGGCCGCAGCCGTGCAGCATCACCATCAGCGGGGGCCGCTCGCCGAACGGGACGCCGGCCGGGCGGAACAGCCGATAGCGCTGAACCCCGGTCGGCCCGAAGGCCAGCCCGGCCAGCCAGTCGCCCGCGCCCGCCGGCGCCTGGCGCGCCGCCCGCAGCGGCGCGAGCGCTCGGCTCACCGAGAGCGACCCGGCGCCCAGGCCGACGCGGGTCAGCGCGGCGAGGTTGCGGTGAACCAGCGCGGGCCAGGACGACGCGGCGCGTCGCCTCTTCATCCGTTCAACGCCTCTTCTTCCGCTTCGCCGCCGACGCGCCGGTCATTGCGTCGGCCCAGACGGCGAACACGTCGCGGGCCGCGTGATTGACGGCCGTCGTCGATTGGCGCCGCGCCTCGGCGGCGATGTGTCCTCGCGCCGAGTTGGCGACGGAGTTCGCTCCGCTCAGCCACATGCTCATGAACGGGTTCTTCTTCAGCCAGGGGTTGGTCATGGGGTGCTCCTGCAGCGATCCTCGCGCGCTCGGCGCGCCGCGGCCATCGGACCGCGCGGCCGTCTCGCGTAGGCCTGTACGCCGTCGTCTCGCCGACAGCCCACAAGGTCCGCCCGCGCCTTGCCGCTCGTCGGGCGATCAAGCATGCCGGCGGCCGGGATGGAGACGGCGAGGAAGAATCGGGCATGCTGGAGGTCGACATGGAGGCGGCAATGAAGATCCTGGTTCTCGGCGCCGGCGCGATCGGCGGCTACTTCGGCGGCCGGCTCGTGCAGGCGGGCGCCGACGTCACCTTCCTCGTCCGCGAGCGGCGCGCGCAGCAGCTGCGGGCGAACGGGCTGGTCGTGCGCAGCCCGCACGGCGACTTCACCGTGCCGGCGCGGACCCTCGTGCGTGCCGAGGCCGGCGCGGCCTTCGACCTCGTGCTCCTGACGTGCAAGGCGTACGACCTCGAGTCGGCGATCGAGGCCATCACACCCGCGGTCGGCGCGTCGACATGCGTGCTGCCGCTCCTCAACGGCATCGCGCACATCGAGCGGCTGGTCGCCGCGTTCGGCGCCGCGCGCGTCGCCGGCGGCAGCTGCGCGATTCCGGCCACGCTCACCGCGCAGGGCGAGGTCGTGCAGCTCGGCACGTTCCACAGCATCGTCTTCGGCCGGCTGCCCGGCACCGGCGCGGAGGCGGGCCCGAAGCTCGAAGCGTTGCGCGCGCTCTACGCGGCGACGCCCGTGCCGGTCGAGCTGAGCGACGACATGATGACCGCGCTGTGGGAGAAGTTCGTCGTCCTGGCGACGCTCGCGGCGATGACCTGCCTGATGCGCGCGCCGGTCGGCGCGATCCTGAAGACCGACGACGGCGCCGCCCTCACGGCCGAGGCGCTCGACGCCTGCCGGCGGACGGCCGAGGCCGCCGGCTTCCCGCCGCGCGCCGCCGCGCTCGACCGGTTCCGCACGATGTTCGGCGACCGCGCGTCGACGCTCACCGCGTCGATGCTGCGCGACCTCGAGGCCGGCGGCCGCACCGAAGGCGCGCACATCGTCGGCGACATGCTGCGCCGCGCGCAGACGGCGGGCGTCGACCCGGGTCCGCTGCGCGCCGCCTGGTGCCACCTTCAGGCCGCCGATCGGATCCGCGAGCAGAAGGCGGCGTCAGCGGACGCGAGCGCCGAGACGCGGCGCTGAACGGCGCGCTTCCGGCGGCAGCGCGATCTTCGCGGCATTCGCTGGTATCCACGTTTGCCGGGGCGCGGCGCTTTTGCTAGCGTCCCTGCACACGCGGGCAGCGCGGGCCTCGGGGCCGGGCCCGTTGGGGTCGCTGGTCGCAACGCCGGGGTCGTCATGCGCTGGTCTGTCCGTGCCGTCGTCGTCTCGGTCGCATCGCTCGCCCTGTGCGGCGTCGCCCTCGCCCGCAACGCGCCCGCCGCGCCCGCCGCGCCGGCGAAGTCGGCGTCGGGCGCCGCGACCTCTGCGGCGAAGGCGCGCGGGCTCAGGATCGCGAACAAGCCGTGGACCGGCGACTTCGACCAGATGCTCGAGCGCCGGATGCTGCGCATCTACGCGCCGTTCTCGCGCTCGCTCTACTTCAGCGACAAGGGACGCGAACGCGGCATTGCCGTCGAGCTCGCCCGCGACTGGGAGCGCTATCTCAACGCCAAGTACGCGAAGCAGCTGGGCAAGCGCCCGCTGACGGTCTACATCGCCCCGGCGACGCGCGACAAGCTGCTGCCGTATCTCAACGACGGCCTGTCGGACGTCTCGATCGGCAACCTCACGGTGACCGACGAGCGCCTGGAGCAGGTCGACTTCGTGTCGGGCGATTCGGGTCGCCGCACGATCAACGAGATCGTCGCGACGGGGCCGCAGAGCCCCGACGTCCGGGTCGTCGAAGACCTCTCCGGCCGGCAGGTCCACGTCCGCAGGGCGTCGTCTTACCACGAGAGCCTGGTCGCGCTGAACGACGCGCTCGAACGCGCGGGCAAGGCGCCGGTCGAGCTCGTCCTCGTTCCCGAGGCGCTCGAGGACGAGGACATGCTCGACATGCTCAACGCGGGCCTCCTCCATTTCATCGTCGTCGACGACTGGAAGGCGCGCCTGTGGTCGCAGGTCCTGCCCCGGGTCCGCGTGCGCGAGGACCTGGTGCTGCGCGAGGGCGCGAAGACCGGCTGGGCGATCCGCAAGTCGAGCCCCCGGCTCGCGGCGGAGATCGCCGACTTCTTCCAGACCTGGGCGCTCAGGACCGGCGTCATCGAGCACCGGCTGGGCACCTATGCGAAGCGCGCCCGCGAGCTCAAGGACCCGACGCGAAGCGCCGAATGGCGGCGCTTCCAGGACACGGTGGCGATCTTCGAGAAGTACGGCGGCCGCTACGACTTCGAGCCGCTGATGCTCGCGGCGCAGGGCTACCAGGAGTCGCGCCTCGACCAGCAGGCGCGCAGCCACGTCGGCGCGATCGGGGTGATGCAGATCATGCCGGCGACCGGCGCCGAGCTCGCCGTCGGCGACATCCGGCAGGTCGATCCGAACATCCACGCCGGCGCGAAGTACCTGGACCAGCTCATGACCCGGTACTTCCCCGACGCGAACTTCAGCCACGGCAACCGGCCGCTGTTCGCGTTCGCCAGCTACAACTGCGGACCCGGCAACGTCGCCAAGGCGCGCCGGATCGCGGCGCAGCGCGGCCTCGACCCCGACAAGTGGTTCAACAACGTCGAGGTCGTCATCGCCGAGAAGATCGGCACCGAGACGACGACCTACGTGCGCAACATCTACAAGTACTACGTCGCCTACACGCTCACGCTCGAGGCGCAGGAGGCGGCCGAGAAGGCGCGCCAGCAAGTGACGCCGGTGCGGCGATAGTCCGCTCGCCCCGCGCGCCGCCGCCGCCCGGAGGACGCGAAGATCACGCCGCCGCGATGCGCTCGGCGAGCCGGACCAGGCTGCGGTCGCTTCCCGCCGGGCCGAGCAGCGAGATGCCGAGCGGCGCGCCGAGGCGCGTGCCGAGCGGCAGCGACAGCTGCGGGAAGCCGGCGAGGCCGGCGCAGCACAGCAGCCGCGTCGCGCGGTTGCGGTAGTCCTCGAGGCCGGCCTCGTCGGCGCTCGCGAGCGGCGCGACGTCGGGCATCGTCGGCATCAGCAGGACGCCGTCGCTGCCGAGCCGCCGCGCGAGGTGCGCGCGGAAGCGCTCGCGAAACGCGTTCGCCGTCGCGACCTGCTCGTCGCTGACCTCGCGCGCCCACGCGAAGCGGTCCTTCACGCCGGGGCCGAGCGGCGGCTTGAAGCGATCGATCAGCGCGCCGTCGGTCCGCCACGCCTCACGCCCCTGCAGGTAGCGAAAGCTCCAGTACATCGCGTCGAAATCGTCGAGGACGACGTCGGCCGCGGCGGCGCGGCCGAGGACCGACTCGACCCGATCGCGCGGCGCACGCTGCGCCTCGACGACCTCGGGCGCAAGGAGGCCCCACAGGTCGGTGGGCGCGAGCAGCCGCACGCGGTCGGACAGCGGCGACGGGTCGGCGCCGAGCAGGACATCGGCGACGCGCGCGAAGGTCGCCACGTCGCGCGCGAACCAGCCGCACGTGTCGAAGCTCGGCGCGAGGTCGAGCACGTGCTGCAGGCTGATGCGACCGTGGGTCGGTCGCAGGCCGACGAGCGCGCAGTGGTTGGCCGGTGCGCGCACCGAGCCGCCGGTGTCGCTGCCGAGCGCGAAGTCGCACAGGTGGTTCGACACCGCCGACGCCGACCCGGACGACGAGCCGCCCGTGATGCGATCGGGCGCGGCGCCGTTGACCGGCGAGCCGAAGTGGGCATTCTGGCCGTTCATCGAGAACGCCAGCTCGTCGGTGATCGTCTTGCCGACGAAGCGCGCCCCGGCGTCGAGCAGGCGCTGCACGGTCGGCGCGGTCGTCGTCTTGATCGCCGACATCGCCAGCACGAACGGCTGGCCGCCGCTGGTCGGGTAGCCGGCGACGTCGAACAGGTCCTTGACGGCGAACGTCAGGCCGGCGAGCGGGCCGGCGGGGGCGTGCGCGACGTCGACCTCCGGATACGGCATGAACGCCCGCGCGGCGTCTCGAAGCATCGTCATGGCGGCCTCCTGATTCGGCCATTCTTGCCCAGCTCGGAGGCGGAAACGCGTGCGGGCGTGCTGATCTACGATGGACCGACCATGCGCCGCCGTAGCGTTCTCGCCCTCCCCGCGCTGGCGCTCGCAGCGACCCGGCCGCACGCGGCGTCCGAACCGGCCGTGCGGACCCGCGTCGACACGGCGGCAGGCAGCTTCGTCGTCGAGGTCGACCCGGCGGTCGCGCCGATCACGGTCGCGCACTACCTGGCGCACGTCGACGGGAAGCTGCTCGACGGCGGCTCGGTCTACCGGGTCGTCAACCTCGCCAACCAGGCGCCGGAGACGCGCCACAAGATCGAGGTCGTTCAGTGGGGCATCAACCGGCCCGAGGGGCAGGCGCCGGCACTGCCGCCGATCGCTCACGAGACGACGCAGCAGACGGGGCTGCGCCATGTCGACGGCACCGTGTCGATGGCGCGCGCCGAGCCCGGCAGCGCCACCGCCGAGTACTTCGTGTGCATCGGCGCGCAGCCCGCGCTCGACTTCGGCGGCGGACGCCACCCGGACGGACAGGGTTTCGCCGCGTTCGGTCGCGTCGTCGACGGCATGGACGTGGTGCGAGCGCTGCATGCGCGCGCCGAAGCGGACCAGTACCTGGCGCAGCCGGTCCCGATCCGGTCGGTGCGCCGCGTCGCACGCGATCGCTGAAGCGGAGGACGCGCGCCTTCGGCGGCCGACGATCATCGCGGGCGCTCGCGCGCCCGGTCATCGCGAGCGCCCTCGCAACCGGGACGCGCTCGACGGAGCCTGAGCCGAACGTAACGCTTTCCTAACGCGCTCGCCCCTACAACGTCGTGGTGCGGGCCGCTTAGCATGCTCGCGACGGTCTCCGCCATGCAGCTTCGCCTCGCCACCTCGCCTCGCTTCGTCCATGCGGATGCGCGCGAAAGCGACCTGGCGCTGCGCGACGCGGCGCTGCTCGCCTGGCTCGCGCTCGAAGGGCCGACGCCGCGGACCCGGTTGGCGATGCTGCTCTGGCCGCGCAGCCCGCCCGACGTCGCCGGCAACGCGTTGCGCCAGCGCCTGTTCCAGCTCAAGCGCCAGCTCGGCGTCGAGCTCGTCAGCGGCCACACGATCCTGGCGCTGGCCGACGGCCTGTCGCACGACCTCGGCGACTCCCAGCACCTGCTCGGCGACGCCGGCGACGAGCTGGGCCCGGAGCTGGTCGCCTGGCTCGCGCAGCAGCGCGAGCGACGCGGCCGGCGCGTGCAGGCCGTGCTCGAGGCGAGCGCCGATGCGGCCGAGCGCGCCGGCGACCTGGCCGGCGCCCTCGCGCACGCGCGCGAGCTGCTCGAATGCGAGCGGCTGTCCGAGGCGGCGCACCGGCGGGTGATCCGATTGCTGTACCTCCAGGGCGATCGCGCCGCGGCGCTGCTCGCGTTCGACCGCTGCGAGCAGCTGCTCAAGGACGAAGTCGGCGCGAAGCCGTCGGCCGAGACGCTGGCGCTGCTGGCGACGATCAATGCGGTCGCGACGCCGGAGGTGCCTGCGCTCGGCCGGCGCCTGCCGGCGAGCGTGCTGCTGCCGCCGCGCCTGATCGGCCGCGACGCGGCCTGGCGCACCCTGCACGACGCCTGGGACAGCGGCCGCAACGTCGTCGTCACCGGCGAGGGCGGCATGGGCAAGAGCCGGCTCGTCGGCGACTTCGCGCGAGCGCGCGGCCGCACCCTCGTCGTCGGCGCGCGTCCGGGCGACGAGCGCGTCGTCTATGCGTCGCTGTCGCGCCTCCTGCGCGCGCTGCCGGGGGCCGCGCTGCAGTCGCTCGCGAAGCCGGTGCGGGCCGCGCTCGCGGCGTTGCTGCCCGAGCTCGGCGAGCCCGCGTCCTCCCCCGGCACGAGCGAAGGCCGGGCGCGCTTCTTCAACGCGGTGAGCGCGGCGCTCGACGCCGAGCCGCTGGCGGTCGAAGGATTCGTGTTCGACGACCTGCACTTCGCCGACGCCGGCAGCATCGAGCTGCTGCAGTACGCGATGGGGGCGTCGACGCGGCGCTGGATCCTCACCGCGCGCCACGCCGAGGTCTCGCCGGCGGGGCGGGTGCTGCTCGACGAGGCGCTGGCGACGCGCGAAGCGGCGGCGGTGCCGCTCGAGCCGCTCGGCCTCGAACACGTCGCGCAAATCGTCGACTCGCTCGGCATCGAGTCGCTGAGCGGCGAGGCGATCGCGCCGACGCTGCTGCGTCACTGCGGCGGCAACCCGCTGTACCTGCTCGAGACGCTGAAGGCGTGGCTCGTGCGCGGCGATGCCGGCGGGCGCGCCGTCGGCGAGGGCGAGGGCGATCGCACGCTGCCGGTCAGGCTGCCGGTCGCCGGCAGCCTGCACTCCGTGATCGACCAGCGCATCGGCCGCCTCTCGGCCGAAGCCGTCCGGCTCGCGCGCTGCGCGGCCGTCGCCGCGCCCGACTTCTCGATCGAGCTCGCCTCGCACGTCCTCGGCGTTCGGACGCTCGACCTCGCGGACCCGTGCGCCGAGCTCGAAGCGGCGCAGGTGCTGCGCGACGGCGCGTTCGCGCACGACCTCATCTACGAGGCGGCGCTCGCGTCGGTGCCGGTCTCGGTCGCGCGCCGGCTCCATGCCGAGGTCGCCGCCTTCCTGCAGCAGCGCGACGGCGAGCCCGCGCGGCTCGCGCACCACTGGCTCGAGGCGGGCGACTCGGCGCAGGCCGGCGCCGCTTTCATGGCCGCGGCCGAACGATCGCGCAAGGCGTCGTCGCTCGCCGCGCAATGCGAGATGCTGGCCGAGGCGGCGCGCTGCTTCGAGCGCGCGGGCCGGCCGGGCGA
>DATIDZ010000066.1:0-2665 GCA_035456045.1 Caldimonas sp. | reverse complement strand
TCCGCGACGGTCGGCTCGTCGCCCGCCGTCGCATCGTCCTCGTCTTCGGGCTCGTGGCCGAGGTGGCGGCAGACGAGCTCGACGAGCGCCTGGCTCACGAGGCTCGACTTGCCCGAGCCCGAGACGCCGACGACCGAGGTCAGCACGCCGAGCGGGAAGCGGGCGTCGAGATCGCGAAGGTTGTTGCGCGTGATGCCGCGCAGCTCGAGCCAGCCCTGCGGCTCGCGCGGCGCGCGCGTGCGCGACTCGGCGGTGGCGAAGAGGTAGCGCGCGGTGTGCGAGGAGCGCACCCTGGCGAGCCCGTCGGGCGGCCCGCTGTAGAGGATGCGGCCGCCCTGCTCTCCGGCGTCGGGACCGACGTCGACGATCCAGTCGGCGCGCCGCATCGTCGCCAGGTCGTGCTCGACGACGAAGATCGAGTTGCCCGACCGCTTGAGCGCATCGAGCGCCGCAAGCAACGCGGCGCCGTCCTTGGGATGAAGCCCGGCGGTCGGCTCGTCGAGGACGTAGACGACGCCGAACAGGTTCGAGCGGATCTGCGTCGCCAGGCGCAGCCGCTGCAGCTCGCCGGGCGAGAGCGTCGGCGTGCTGCGGTCGAGAGAGAGATAGCCGAGCCCGAGCGACTCGAGCGTGGCGATGCGCGCGACGAGGTCGGCGGCGATGCGCTGCGCGACGATGCGCTTTTCCTCCGAGAGGTTCGGGGTGCGGCGCACATCGGGCGCGCCGGCGTGCGCCGAGCCGCCGGCGGCGACGCGGCGGGCCGTGTCTTCGCGCGCGGCGGCGCGCGTCACGGTCGCGTCGGCGCGACTCGCTGTCCGCTTCGAGTCGGCGCCGTCGCTCGCGTCGAATCGCCCGGTCGCCGCGGGCTTGAGCACCCCGGCCATCTCGCTCAGCGGCAGCCGGGCGAGCGCGCCGATGTCGAGGCCGGCGAAGGTGACGGCGAGCGCCTCGCGCTTGAGCCGCTTGCCGCGACACGCCGGGCAGATCGCCCCGACCATGAAGCGCGAGACGCGCTTCTTCATGAGCGGGCTCTGCGTCGTCGCGAACGTGTGCAGGACGTACTTGCGCGCGCCGGTGAAGGTGCCCATGTACGCCGGCTCGGTCTTTCTGCGCAGCGCCGTCCGCGTCTCGGCCGGCGTGAAGCCGGGGTAGACCGGTACGGTCGGCTGTTCGTCGGTGAAGAGGATCCAGTCGCGCGTCTTCCTCGGCAGCTCGCGCCAGGGCGTGTCGACATCGTGGCCGAGCGAGACCAGGATGTCGCGCAGGTTCTGGCCGTGCCACGCCGGCGGCCACGCGGCGATCGCGCGCTCGCGGATCGTCAGCGTGTCGTCCGGCACCATCGATTTCTCGGTGACCTCGTAGACGCGGCCGAGGCCGTGGCAGTTCGGGCACGCTCCCTGCGGCGTGTTGGGCGAGAAGTCCTCCGCGTACAGCATCGGCTGGCGCGGCGGGTACGTGCCGGCGCGCGAGTACAGCATCCGCACCAGGCTCGACAGCGTCGTCACGCTGCCGACCGACGAGCGCGCGCCCGGCGTTCCGCGCTGCTGCTGCAGCGCGACGGCGGGCGGCAGGCCCTCGATCGAATCGACGTCGGGAACGCCGACCTGGTCGATCAGGCGGCGCGCGTAGGGCGAGACCGATTCGAAGTAGCGCCGCTGCGCCTCGGCGTAGAGCGTGCCGAACGCGAGCGACGACTTTCCCGATCCCGAGACGCCCGAGAAGACGACGAGCGCGTCGCGGGGGATGTCGACGTCGATGTCCTTGAGGTTGTGCTCGCGCGCGCCTCGCACGCGTACGAACCGGCGGGTGTCGTGGTCGCTTGCGCGCATACTCGCGCGTCGCCTCAACGCGCGCGCCGGCCTCGGCCGCCGCGCGCTCCTCGATGCCCGGCTACCGGACCAAGCAGGAACGGATCTCGATCGCTGGCGTCGACGACCTCGTCATTCGCTCGCTGCTCGACCGCAACCAGTTCGCCGACGGTGACGGCGCCGCCGGGCGGCTCGGCATCTCGTCGGCAGCGTGGCCCTTGTTCGGCCTGCTCTGGCCGTCGGGCGCGCTGCTCGCGGCGCGGCTCGGCGCGCGGCCGGTGACGGCGGGCGAGCGGATTCTCGAGATCGGCTGCGGCCTCGCGCTGGCCAGCATCGTCGGCCACCGGCGCGGCGCCGATGTGACGGCGAGCGACCGCCATCCGCTGACGGCGCTCTTTCTTGCCGAGAACCTGCGCCTGAACCAGCTCGCGCCGATGAAGTACCTGCACGGCGACTGGGAGGCCGCGGGCGACGACGCCGCGCCGGCGCCGGCGCCGGGCAGCTTCGACCTCATCGTCGGCAGCGACCTGCTGTACGAGCGGGACGCGAGCGGGGCGCTGGCCGGATTCGTCAGTCGTCATGCCAAGGCATCGTGCGAGGTGTGGATCGTCGATCCCGACCGTAGCAATCGGCCGGCCTTCAACCGGCGCATGGCCGCCGACGGCTTCACCCGTCACGAGGAGCGGCTCGACGTCGCCGCCACGGCGGGCGCCGACGCCTACAAGGGGCGACTCCTCGTCTATCGCCGTAAACTCGCCCCGCATTGACGGCGGCGCTCGCCGCGTCGCCTCCCTTCGATCGACCGCTGCCGTGTCACAACTTCCCGACCTGCTCGAGAGCAATCGCCGCTGGGCCAG
>DATIDZ010000065.1:0-4789 GCA_035456045.1 Caldimonas sp. | reverse complement strand
CATCCATCGCGCCCCAGTCTGAGACCTCGGCCGCGCCGGCCGCGGGGGCGTCGGCCGGGCGCGCCGCGCCTGCGTGCGGCGCGTGCGTCGCGGCGAGACGCGCCTGCTTCTCGCGCGTCCACGCGTCGACCGCGGCGTGCGCTTCGCGTTCGTGGCGCGCCGTCGTCTCGGCGCTCGCCGTCGGCACCGTCAGCTCGAGACGGATGCCGTTCGGATCGAAGAAATAGATCGACTCGATGATGTGGTGGTCGGTGATGCCGAGCACCTCGACCCCCGCCGCTTCGAGCCGCGCCTTCGCCTCGCGCAGCGCGTCGATCGAATCGACGCGCAGGGCGATGTGGTTGACCCACTCCGGCGTGTTGGGCGACGGCGCCGCGGCGACGTCGTCGCCGAGGTCGAAGAAGGCCAGGTGCGAGCCGTCGGTCATGCGGAAGAAGATGTGCACGTAGGGACAGTGCTCGCCGGTGCTCGGCACGATGTCGGAGCGGATGACGTGGACCAGCGGCAGGCCGAGCACGCCTTCGTAGAAGGCGCGCGTTTCCTCGCAGTCACGGCACCGGTAGGCGTAGTGGTGCAGGCCGCGGATCGGGACGAAGGAAGCTGGTGCGTCGCTCATGGGTCGAACGGGTGCGCCGCAGATGGCACGCAGCCCGGCGACGAATCTACTCCTCCGGGGCGCGGCCGACCGCCGGCAGGCCCTAACATCTTCGCGATGAAGCCGACCTCCCGCATTCCCGGACTGCGCCTGCTGCACTCGCCGGGGCCGACCCGCGTTCCCGACGAGGTCGTCAACGCGATGGCGCGCCAGCCCACCGATCTCGCCGACCCGCGACTGGCGGTCCTCGTCGCCGCCTGCGAGTCGGGGATGAAGTCGCTGCTGCAGACCGAGCGTGCCGAGGTTTTCTTCTACGCCGCCAACGGCCACGGCGGCTGGGAGGCGGTGATCGCCAACCTGGTCGCGCCGGGCGGCGCGGTGCTCGTGCCGGGCACCGGCCATTTCTCCGACGGCTGGGCCGAGCAGGTCGAGGCATACGGCGGCGTCGCCCTGCGAACGCCGTACCGCGAAGGGTTCCCGATCGATCCCGCCGCCGTCGAGGCGGCGCTGCGCGACGACACGGCGCACCGGATCAGCGCCGTCTTCGTCGTCCACACCGACACGGCGAGCGGCACGACCTGCGATCTCGCCGCGCTCCGCGCCGCGATCGATGCCGCACGACATCCCGCGCTCTTCGTGGTCGACGTCGTCGCCTCGCTCGCCGCCGCGCCCTTCGCGATGGACGCGCTCGGCATCGACGTCGTCATCGGCGCCTCGCAGAAGGGGCTGATGGTTCATCCGGGGCTTGCGTTCGTCGCCGCGAACGAGCGCGCCCTCGCCTTCGCGCGCGCCAACCCGACGCCCCGCTTCTACTGGGACTGGCAGCGCCGGCAGAGCCCGCTCTCGTACCGCAAGTTCTGCGGCACGCCGCCGCTCGCGCACCTCGCCGGCCTCGAGGCCGCGCTCGGACTGATCGCGCAGGAGGGCCTCGGCGAAGTGCAGGCGCGCCATGCGCGCCTGGCACGCGCCGTCCAGGCCGCGGTGACGTCGTGGAGCGAAGGTGGCGCGCTGCGTCTCTTCACCCAGGTTCCAGAGGCGCGCTCGGTGTCGGTGACGGCGATCGAGGTCGCGCCAGGGATCGACCCGGAGGCGCTGCGCACGGTCGCGCGCGAGCGATTCCAGGTCGCGGTCGCGGGCGGCCTCGGCCCGCGCGCGGGCCGCGTCTTCCGCATCGGCCACATGGGCGACGTCAACGAGGCGATGATCCTCGGCTGCGTCGCCGGCGTCGAGGCGGCGCTGCACGTGCAGGGCATCGCGTGCGGCCGCAACGGCGTCGATGCCGCGATCGCGTCGCTCGTCGAATCGACGCGCTGAGCGCAGTACGCTTCGCGTGTCGTCGCGATCCTGCGGCCGCGATCAGGCCCGGCGCGACGAAGCCTTCGCCTTGCCCTTGGCGGCGCTGCCTCGCAACGCCGGCGCGCCGACCTTCACTTCGCGCAGGATGAGCCGGCTGTAGGTCTCCTGCGCGCCGGCCTTGTTGCGGATCGTCTCGGTCAGCTCGGCCAGGTCGGCGCGATCGCTGCACGCGACGCGCAGCGCGTAGTCGAACGAGCCGGTCACGAGCGTCGCGGTCAGCACCTGCGGCACGTCGCGGATGGCGCGCTCGAAGTCGTCGGCGCTCGTCGTCGCGCGCAGCTTGACGTCGATCTGCGCCTCGATCGTCAGGCCGAGCGCGGCCGGGTCGACGACGGCGTGGATGCCGACGATCGCGCCGTCGTGGATCAGCCGGCGCACGCGGTCGGCGGCGGCGTTCGCGCTGAGATGGACCGCCGCGCCGATATCGGTGAACGAAGCCCGGCCGTCGACCTGGAGGAGCCGGAGGATTTCCTTGTCGATCTTGTCCATGGCCGAGATTTTCGCTGCGAAACCGCGAATGTGACCCGGTGATTCGTCGCCAAACGCGGCGATGGACGAGGAATACTCCGGTCCCAAGCCGCATTGAATGAACGGATCGCCATGCGGCCCGAGCCGCATCGCATGAACGCATCGCCATGAACGATTCGATCGAAGCCGACCTCCTGGCTTCCCGCCACCTCCGCTTCGGTCGCGACGAGCCGGCGTGGACCGACCGTTACGTGACCTCGCTCTCGCGCCTCGACCCGTCGATCGCGCCGGCCGAGGCCGACGCCGCGTCGCGGCGCGCCTGGCGCTCGCACGGCTGGGCGCACCCTGCGGTGGTCGCCTACCTCGAGCACGAGTGCGGGCCGCTCGACGCGGCCTGACCCAACGTCCGCCTTCAGCGCATGTTGCCGGTGTGACCGAGGGAGTAGCGGCCCGGCTGCGGCCAGACGGTGAGCCCGTGCGGCTCGCGACCGACCTTGATGATCTTCACCTCGCCGGTCGCGGTGTCGAACGCGTAGACGACGTTGTCGTAGCGGCCCGAGAGCCAGAGCCACTTGCCGTCGGCGCTGACGTTGCCCATGTCGGGGCTGCCGCCGCCGGGGATCGGCCACGTCACGTCGACCGTGCGCGTCGCGAAGTCGAGCACCGAGACGCTGCCCATGCCTCGTTCCGCGCCGTGGATCTTGTTCGAGCCGCGGTTGGCGATGTAGAGCTTCCTGCCGTCGCGGCTCGGGTACAGGCCGTGCGTCCCCTTGCCGGTCTTGACGAAGCCGATCTCCTTGAAGCTCGCGCCGTCGATCATGAACACGCCGTCGACCATCATGTCGGCGACGTAGAACGTGCTGCCGTCGGGCGAGACGCGGATGTCCTGCGGCATCTTGCCGGTCGACAGCTTCAGGTACCCGAGGACCTTGCGATTGACGAGGTCGATCTTGACGAGCATGCCGCCGAACTCGCACGTGAAGATCGCGAAGCGGCCGTCGATCGAGAAGTCGGCGTGGTTGATGCCCTTGCACTCGGGCGTCGGCAGCGACGACTTCAGGGCCATCGTCTGCGGATCGCGGAAGTCGAGCCGCTTGTACGCTTCGGCGACGATGATCGCCTCCTTGCCGTCGGGCGTGAAGTACATGTTGTACGGATCGTCGACGGCGATCGCCTTGCCGGGCTTGCCGGTCTTCGGATCGATCGGCGTGAGGCTGCCCTTGGTCGTGTTCTCGGCGTTGTTGGCGACCCAGAGCGTCTTCAGGTCCCATGACGGCACGACGTGCTGCGGGTTCAGCCCGACCTTGAAGCGATCGACGACCGCGAAGGTCGCCGGGTCGATCACGTAGACGTCGTTCGACTGCAGGTTCGGCACGTAGACGCGCGGCAGCGCGCCGCGCACCGCGTCGCTCAGCTTGTTGACGCCGGCATCGCCATACAGGTTCGCGCGGTCCGTCACCGGCGCCATGCCGGGGACGGTGTCGACCGCTGCACCCGACGGCGCCGACGCGCCACGCGCGCTCGCGGCCGGCGCCGGCGGGGATTGCGCGCCGCCATCGAGAGCGGCCAGGGCCAATGCAGAGGCGCAAGCCGCGCGCAGGAAGAAGCGAATCGAATTCAAGACGGAAGCTCCGGGAGGGTGACCACACTGAGAACGCCGCAGGCGGCGAGGCGACGACACGAGGTCATCGACGCGCGACCTCGCGCTGGATGGCGTCGCGCGTTCGCGCGACGATCAGGTCGATGCCGGCGCGGCCGGCCGCTGCGCTGGCACGCCGGGGATCGCCGGCCACGCCGTCGGCGGCCGTGAGCGCGCCGCCATCCTTGAGGCGCGCCGAGCGCACGAGCTGCTCGTCGACGGCGAGCGACAGCGACGTGTCGGCGGCGCCCGCATGCGTGCCGATCTCGGCGTCGCTGTAGCCCTGCTGACGCAAGGCCTGCGCGAACTCGCGGTCGGCAGCGCGGTAGTACTCCTCGATCGCGTGAACGCGCACCGCAGACGCGGCCCACTCGCGGTCGAGCTTGGCGGCGATCTTGACGAGGCTCTTCTGGTAGCCGCCGTGATCGCCGATCAGGACGATGTCGCGAAAGCCGGCCTGGCGAAAGCTGCGCGCGGCGCCTTCCAGCGTCGCCTCGAACGCGCCTTCGGGAATGCTGATCGTGCCGGCGAATCGCATGTGGCCGGTCGGCGGATCGATCGCGCCTTCGGGGACGTACGCGATCACGGGAGCGACCAGCGCGTTGCCCAGGCCGGCGGCGATCCGCGCCGCGAGCATGCGCGCGCGGACGTTGTGCTTGCCGAGGACGATGTGCGGGCCGCTCTGCTCGGTGCCGCCGACCGGAACGATCACCGTCGTCTTGCCCGCCTTG
>DATIDZ010000064.1:0-3102 GCA_035456045.1 Caldimonas sp. | reverse complement strand
TCGAGAAATTCCTCGAGCACTACTTCAAGAACGAGAACGAGGCGTCGAAGAAGGGCGTCTCGCTCGCTGCGCAGGTCGAGCAGCGCGAGACGATGGCAATCCAGTACACCATCGAGCTGCGCAAGATGCTCAACGACGTGCCGGTGCAGGAAGGCGTGCGCGAGTTCCTGTTCCAGGTCTGGGCCGACGTGCTCGCGACGACGGCGGTCAAGTCGAACAACGCCGACGCGACCAAGGAGATGAAGCGCGCCGCCGCCGACCTGATCTGGTCGGCGAGCGCCAAGGTCTCGCGCGCCGAGCGCGCCGAGGTCATCCGCCGGCTGCCGCCGCTCCTGAAGACGCTGCGCGACGGCATGGAGGACGCCGGCATCCCGGTGCCGAAGCAGGACGAGCACATCCAGCGCCTCAACAATGCGCTCGCCGCCGCCTTCACCGCGAAGGCCGCTGCGATCTCGCACGAGCGCCTCGAGGAGCTGATGGGCCGGCTCGAGACGCTCGAGGAGCTCCTTCCCGAGGCCGAGGACGTCGACATCGACGAATCGCTCGTCATGGACCTCTCGGGACACGAGAGCTCCGAGCTCGAGGTGGTCGGCGAGGGCGGCTCGATGCCGACGCCGGCGATGCTCGCGTGGGCGCGCGAGCTGCAGGTGGGCAGCTGGTACATGCTCGACTACCGCAACCGCAACGAGGCGATGCAGCTGGCGTGGCAGGGCATGCGGCGCCAGCTGACCCTCTTCGTGTCACCGCAAGGGCGAGGCGTGCTGTTCCAGCAGCATCGGCTGGCGGCGTTCCTGCAGGCCGGGCTGCTCGTGCCGGCGCAGGAAGAAGCGCTGACGGTGCGAGCGACGCGCAGCGCGATGGCCAAGATCGACGGCGATCCGAGCCGGCTGCTCAACTGACCGAGTCGTCCGCCGCGCGACCGCGCGACGGTCCCGCGAGCCGTCAGTCGATCACGGAGTCGGCGCGCGCGAGCAGCGTCGCCGGCAGCGTCAACCCGAGCGCGGACGCGGTGCGTCGATTGATGACGAGCTCGAAGCGCGCCGGCCGCTCGACGGCGAGCTCTCCCGGTCGTGCGCCGTTCAGGATGCGATCGACATAGCTGGCGGAACGCCCGTACAGGTCATCGATGCTGGGGCCATAAGACATCAGGCCGCCGTCGCGGACATAGAGGCTGAGCTCGTAGAACGCCGGCAGCCGGTAGCGCGCCGCGAGCTCGATCAGGCGCATGCGCACTGCGCCCAGGTAAGGCGAGGGAAGGACTTGAACGGCGCCCACGCGCTCGCTTCGGGCCGCGCTGAAGGCTTTCTCGAACTCCGCCTCGCCGCTCACGGTGAAGGTTCGCGTCACGAGCCCGAGGCTTCGCGCCGCCGATTGAGCCGCGTCGAGGAGCGACGTCGCCGCCTCGGCATGGCGCAGCAGCGCGACGCGCGACAGCCCCGGGAGGGCCTCCTTGAGCAGCTGCAGTTGCTTGGTGATCAGCTCTTCGTACTGGGACGCCAGGCCGGTCATGTTGCCGCCGGGGCGCGCAAGACTCTTGACGAATCCCATGGCGACCGGGTCGACGAGGAGCACGAAGACGACCGGGATCGTGTCGGTCGCCTTGCGGGCCGCAGCGATCGCCGACGGCCCCGACACGACGATGACGTCGACCTTGCTGCGCACGAGGTCGTCGACCAGCGCGGGGAGGCGTTCGGAGCGGCCTTCCGACCAGCGCAGCTCGATGTTCAGGTTCGCGCCTTCGTTCCAGCCGAGATCGCGCAGGCCCCGCCGGAGCGCGTCGAGCTGCGATGCTCCGCTGACGGGGTTTGAATTGCCGATGAAGCCGACCCGCGCCGGCTTGCGGCTCTGCGCGCGCACGAGAAGCGGTGCCGAGGCGAGGAAGCAGGCCGCGGCGCGAATCGCGTCGCGTCGGTCGATCGTCGTCATGTCGTCCGCTCTGCGCCGGGCCGACGCGCGACTCAATGGATCAGCCGGTCTTCCTCGTCGACGAAGAGCTCGTCGAGGATCAGCGCATCGGGCTCTTCGCCCAGGCTCCAGAAGACCATCAGGACGATGATCTTGAGGTCCTCGAGATCGAGCGGGCCGCCGGGGATCGCGCTCGCGCGGTCGATCACCATCTCGCGCATCGGCGGCGGCAGCACGCCCGCCGATTCGAGGAAAGCGATGAAGCCGATCGACTGCTCGCCGAGATGCTCCTGCTCGACCGGGGCATAGACGCGGATGCTGGCGGCGTGCTGCTCGCCGACCTTCGCCTGGGCGACCGCGGCGACGCCGTCGAGCCAGGTTAGCGCGTCGGCGATCTCTTCGGATTCGAAGCCGACGGAAGTGAGCTTCCGGGTCAGCTGCTCGTGTCCGGGACAGGCGTCGGGACGCCAGTAGTTCTCGTAGAGGTACACGAGCACATCGAACATGAAAACACTATACCGCAGCCCCCTCGGCCGATTCCCCTGCAGGGACGAACGGCATGCTGGCGCCGCTGCCTGGCGACGCGGGAGCTCAGCCGCGCTCGACGCGCTGGAAGCGCTGGCCGGGAAGGCGGGCGACTCGCCCCTGCAGCTCGAAATCGAGCAGCCGCGCCGACAGCTCGGCGGCGCTTTGCCCGGTGCGGGCGATCAGCTCGTCGAGGCCGATCGGGTCGAAGCCGAGCGCGTCGAGGACCGCGTCCCTGGTCGGCGTCTCGTGCCCTGGCGCCGTCGTGGGCGACGCCCCGCGCGCGACGCCGGCGAGGGGCGTCAGCTCGTCGACGATGTCGTCGGCGCTGTCGACCAGCTTGGCGCCTTGCTTGATGAGCGCATGGCAGCCGCGCGATTGCGGCGAGTGGATCGAGCCGGGGATCGCGAAGACGTCGCGGCCGGCCTCGAGCGCGAGGCGCGCGGTGATGAGCGAACCCGACTGCACGGCCGCCTCGACGACGAGCGTGCCGCGCGCGAGCGCCGCGATGATGCGGTTCCGGATCGGAAAGTTCTCGGCCAGCGCCGGCGTGCCGATGGCGAACTCGCTGACGATCAGGCCGTGGGCCGCGATCTTCTCGGTCAGCGCGCGATGCCGGAGCGGATAGACCACATCGAGCCCCGTGCCGACGACGGCGATCGTGCCGCCGCC
>DATIDZ010000063.1:0-4435 GCA_035456045.1 Caldimonas sp. | reverse complement strand
CGCGTCGATCGCGTCGTAGGCGCGCTCCTTGTCCACCGGCGGGAAGTCGAACGCGGTCCGCCGGCTGCCCGCCTCCGCCTGCTGCTCGCGGCCGTACTTGCCGCTCAGGAAGCCGCCCGCGAGCGGGCTCCAGACCATCAGGCCGAGGCCTTCGCTCTGCAGCATCGGCACCAGCTCGCGCTCGACGTCGCGGCCGGCGATCGTGTAGTTCGCCTGCAGGCTCTCGATGCGGGCCAGGCCGAGGCGCTCCGAGATGCCGAGCGCCTTCATGATCTGCCACGCCGCCCAGTTGGAGACGCCGACGTAGCGCACGTGGCCGTGCTCGACCATCGTGTCGAGCGCCCGCACCGTCTCCTCGATCGGCGTCGCCGGGTCGAAGCCGTGGATCTGGTAGAGGTCGACGTGGTCGAGCTGGAGGCGGCGCAGGCTCTCCTTCAGCGCCGAGACGATGTGGCTGCGCGTCGCGCCGCGCATGTTCGCGCCGGGACCCGTCTCGCCGAACGCCTTGGTGGCGACCACGACGCTCTCGCGCGCCACCTTGAGGTTCTTCAGGGCCTGCCCGGTGATCTCTTCCGACCGACCCCCGGCGTAGACGTCGGCGGTGTCGATGAAGTTGATGCCGGCATCGATCGCCGCGCCGACGATGCGCTCGGCGTCGTCCTGCTGCAGGCGGCCGATCCTTCCCCACAGGCCGTCGTCGCCGCCGCCGAAGGTCATGGTGCCGAGGCAGAGCTCGGAGACGAACAGGCCGGTGCGGCCGAGCGGATTGAGCTTCACCGAAAGATCTCCTCAGCGCGCCCCGAAGGCGGCGTTCTCGAACAGGTCCTTGTACTCGCGCGGCTGCGAGCGCCAGTACTGGTGCGGCGCCGCGACCTGCGCGCCGAGCTTCGCCGCGGCGTGCCAGGGCCAGCGCGGGTCGTAGAGCATCGCCCGCGCCAGGGAGACGGCGTCGGCCTCGCCGTTGGCGATGATCGCCTCGGCCTGCTCGGCCTCGGTGATGAGCCCGACGGCGATCGTCGGCAAGCCGACCTCGGCCTTGACGCGCTTGGCGAACGGCACCTGGTAGCCCGGTCCGACCTTGATCTGCTGCTGCGGCGAGACGCCGCCGCTCGAGACGTGGATCGCCGCGCAGCCGCGCGCCTTCAGCGCCTGCGACAGCGCCACCGTGCCGTCGATGTCCCAGCCGCCGGGCACCCAGTCGGTGGCCGAGATGCGCGCCCACACGGGCTTTCCGGCCGGGAACGCGGCGCGCACCACGTCGAAGATCTCGAGCGGGAAGCGCATCCGGTTCTCGAGGCTGCCGCCGTACTCGTCGCTGCGCCGGTTGGCGAGGGGCGAGAGGAACTGGTGCAGCAGGTAGCCGTGCGCCGCGTGGATCTCGAGGCCGTCGAGGCCGAGGCGCGCCGCGCGGCGCGCGGTGGCGGCGAAGTCGGCCCGGATCTTCTCCAGCCCGGCGGCGTCGAGCGCCATCGGCGGCTCTTCGCCGCTCGCGTGCGGCAGTGCCGAGGGCGCGACCGCGCGCCAGCTGCCCGGCTGGCCGAGCGGCACCTGCGCGCCGCCTTGCCACGGCGCCCGGCTCGACGCCTTCCTGCCGGCGTGGGCGAGTTGCATGCCGATCTTGATCGGCGAATGCGCGCGCACCGCGGCGAGGATGCGCGCGAGCGCGGCTTCGTTGTCGTCGCCGTAGAGACCGAGGTCGCCGTCGGTGATCCGGCCCTCGGGCGAGACCGCAGTCGCCTCGACGATCAGGAGCCCCGCGCCCGACAGCGCCAGGTGGCCGAGGTGGATCAGGTGCCAGTCGCCTGCCGAGCCTTCGCTCGCCGAGTACTGGCACATGGGCGCGATGATGATGCGGTTGGCGAGCGCGAGCGCGCCGACGTGCAAGGGCTCGAAGAGCTGGGACATGGAAGCAGGAGTGCGCCTGCGACAGGCGAGAGCGCGAGGATACGGCGGCGCCGATTCCCGCGCCGGGCGACCCGTGGCGTCCGCCGGCAAGCGACGCCGGCCGCTCGCGCGCCGTCAGTGCGGCCGCTGCAGGCGCCGGTAGGCGTTGAAGTGGCGCACGGCCTGGCGCGCGTCGCCGAGCTGCTGGTGCAGGCGCGCAGCGTTGTAGTGCGCATCGGCGAGGTCGGGCGCGAGGCGCAGGCACGCGTGATAGCTGGCCAGCGCCGCCGCCGCGTGGCCCGAATCCTCGAGCGCGATCGCGCGATTGAAGTGAAGCAGCGCCTCATGCGGCTTCCGCTTGAGCGCTTCGTCGTAGAGCGCGACCGCCTCGTCGCAGCGCTTGCTTTCGCACAGCAGCGCGCCGAGGTTGAGGTACGCGTCGGCGTGCCCGGGATCGATCGCGAGGACGCGCCGGTAGGCGGCTTCGGCGGCGCGCCGGTCGCTCGCCTCGAGCGCCTCGCCGCGGCTGAACCAGGCGGCCGCGTCGGCCGGCGGCGGCGTCGCGCGCGCGGGCGTCCGCTGCAGGAAGGTGACGCTGCCCGCGGCCGGCGCGACGTCGAAGTCCATCACGAGCTGGCCGGTGTCGGCGTGCCACTGCGAGCGGCCGTCGCGCACCGTGACGTCGTTGCCGACGGCGGTGATGCGCAAGCCGGTGAGCGGCAGCTCGGCGGGCAGCGTCGCCTTGAGCTTCCTGAGCGACGCGAGGATCTTCCTCGGCGGGATCCGCGCCGACTGCAGTTCGACGGCCGTGCGCAGCAGGACGACCTCGCGAAACGTGAAGCGGTACTCGTTGCGCGGCCCGCGGCTCGGCGCGACGAAGCCCGAAGCGATCAAGCCGGTGATGACGCCACGCGAGAGGCCCAGCATCTCCTGGATGGCGCGGATCGTGTAGGTGCTCGGGTCCGTCTCGCTCGTCACTTCCTCGCCCGCGTGCGCGCGGGGGCGGCCGAAGCTTCCTCGACCTTCGCCGCGCGCTTGACGCCCTTGCGCTCCTTCGCCGCCGCACGCGCGTCGGCGGCAAGCGGCGCCGCCTCGGCGGCCTTCGCGGGCGCGGCCTTGCCCTTCAGCCCGGCGCTCTTGCCCAGGCTCGCCCGCAGCGCCTCGACCAGGTCGATCACCTGCGCGCCGCCCGAGGCCGGCTCGTGCGGCTCGTTGGCGACGATCTGCTTGCCGGCGATCTTCTCGTCGATCGCGGCGAGGATGCGCTTCTTCTCCTCGTCCTCGAACATCGTCGGGTCGTAGGTGTCCTCGCTGATCTGCTCGATCAGCTGCATGGCCAGCTTGAGCTCGGCCGGCGAGACGGTGACCTTTTCGATGTCGAGCTCCTTCATCGAGCGCACCTCGTCGGCGTAGAGGAGCTGCTGCAGGACGAGGCCGTCCTCAGCCGGCCGCACCTGGACGACGTATTGCTTGGCCTTCCACGCCCACTTGGCGAGGGCGACCCGGCCGCTCTCGCGCATCGCCTGCATCAGCAGGTTGTAGGGCTTGCCGCCGCGCTTGTCGGGGGCGAGGTAGTAGGCCTTGTCGTAGAAGATCGGATCGATCGCCTTGTCGGGAATGAAGGCGACGATGTCGATCGTGTGGCTCGGGCTCTCCTGCAGCGCCTTCAGCTCCTCCGGCTGGAAGATCACGAATCGGTCCTTCTCGAATTCGTAGCCCTTGACCATCTCGGCGCGCTCGACGACGTGCTGGTCCTTCTCGGAGACGTACTGCTGCTTGAGGCGCGCGCCGTCCTTGTCGAGCATGTTGAAGCGCACGGCGGCCGAGCTCTCGGTCGCCGAGTAGAGCTTCACGGGGATCGACACGAGGCCGAACGAGAGGGAAAGCGATGCGATCGAGCGGGCGGCCATGGGGGGCTCCACAGAGTCGGTCGGGTCCGCCACGCTGCGCGAGCGGACCGGGAGCATACGAGCAACCCCTAGGCCTTGTCACCCGTGGCGTTGCGCCGGCCCGACGGCTTGTAGCCGAGGACCTTCATGCCTTCGCCGAGGGTCTGGGCGGTCGTCCAGTAGTCCGCCCACGGGTCCCTCTGCTCGAAGCTCAGGTATTCGCGCGCGGTCGCGATGGTCCATTGCGCGCCGCCCTTCAGCGCCATCAGCTGCTCCCAGGCGACCGGCATCGAGACGCCGAGCCCGGGCCGCGAGCGCGCCGAGAACGCCGCCGCGGTCGTCTGGCCGTGGCCGTTGCGCAGGTAGTCGACGAAGATCCTGCCGACGCGGTTGCCGCCGCCGCTCTTGGCGACGAAGCGCTGCGGGATCGTCTTCGCGAGGTGCTGCACCACGGCCTGGGAGAGGTCCTTGACCGTGTCGTAGTCCAGGCGCGGCGAGAGCGGGACGACGACGTGCAGGCCCTTGCCGCCGCTCGTCTTCAGCCAGCACGCGAGGCCCAGCTCCTCGAGCAGCGTGCGCACGAGCGTGGCCGCCTCCTGGAGCTGCGGCCACTTCACGCCCTCGCCCGGGTCGAGGTCGAAGATCATGCGGTCGGGGTTGTC
>DATIDZ010000062.1:0-3192 GCA_035456045.1 Caldimonas sp. | reverse complement strand
AGCGCGATGTCGTGCTTGACGTTGCCGCCGTCGGCGACCTGGGCGAGCGGGATCGTCTCGCGGATGTGCCACATCGCGTTGGCCTGCTCGAGCGTACTCGCGAACGCCGCGTCGTCGACGAGGCCACGCTCCATCGCCGTGCCGAGCAGCGACTCGAGCGTCCCCGTCGCGTGCGCCTGGTCTTCGACGTCGGAGTGCTCGAGGAGGACGGTCCAGGGCGCGGCGGGAAGCGGCTGGCGCAGGTGCGCGAAGTGGGTGCGGACGAGATCGAGCGAGAGCCTGTTCATGACCTCGAAGCCGGTGAGGCCGGGCCCGAGGCGCTCGTGCGCGAGCGCGAGCAGCGACGTCGCCGCGGCGAGCGTCTGCAGCGACGCCATCGCCGTCGCCACCGCCGCCGGCCGCGGGTGCAGCTTGAGCGTCGCGGCGGTGATGATCCCGAGCGTGCCTTCGCTGCCGATGAGGAGGTCGCGCAGGTCGTAGCCGGTGTTGTCCTTGCGCAGGCCGGTGAGGCCGTCCCAGACGCGCCCTTCGGCGGTGACGACCTCGAGGCCGAGGCACTGCTCGCGCGCGTTGCCGTAGCGGACGACCTGCGTGCCGCCGGCGTTGGTCGCGAGGTTGCCGCCGATCGTGCAGCTGCCCTCGGCGGCGAGGCTGAGCGCGAACAGCAGGCCGCGCTCTGCCGCCGCTTCCTGGACGCGCTGCAGCACGCAGCCCGCCTCGGCGACGAGCGCGAGGTTGGCGTCGTCGACGCTCCGGATGCGGTTCAGCCGCGCCGTCGACAACAGCACCTGGCGGCCGCTCGCGTCGGGCACCGAGCCGCCGACCAGGCCGGTGTTGCCGCCCTGGGTGACGATCGACGCGGCGTTCCCGCGACACGCTCTCACGACGGCGGCGACCTCGGCCGTCGAACCGGGCCTCACGACGGCGAGCGCGCGGCCGTGGAAGCGGCGCCGCCAGTCGACCTCGTGCGGCGCGGCGTCTTCGCCGACGAGCACCTGGGCCGCCCCGACGATGGCGCGCAGCTCGTGGAGCAGGGTCATGGCACGGCGCGCGCCGCGACCGCGAGGGCGGCGCCCGCGCGCAGGCGGGCGCGGATGTGCAGGCAGCACGCCGTGAAGAGGACGAGCGCGAGCACCACCTCGGTCGCGGCGAGCGCGGCCGAGATGCCATGCTCGCTGCCCGCGCGCACGGCGCCTTCGGCGACGTAGAGCCACACGCCCAGGCTCACCCAGCGATACGTGTAGAGGCGCAGCCGGAGCAGCCCCGGCAGCGGCAGCAGCAGCGGCAGCACCTTCACCGCGAGCGTGCCGCGGCCCGTCGGCGCCCACCAGAGTTCCCACGCGAGGCCGAGCGCGATCAGCGCGAGCGTCGACGCGACCGCCAGCGCGCGCGTCCGGCGCACCGCGGCC
The DNA here is from genome assembly GCA_035456045.1 of Caldimonas sp. Lineage (GTDB taxonomy): Bacteria > Pseudomonadota > Gammaproteobacteria > Burkholderiales > Burkholderiaceae_C > Schlegelella_A. Next base: position 1,783 of record DATIDZ010000062.1, on the reverse strand, counting down.
GTCGGGGCGAGGGCTTCGTCCATCGCTGCTTATGATGCCAGCAATGCATCGCACGACCGGTCCGTGACCGAACCTCTCGCCGCCGAGCGGTGGATCGCCGCCGTGCAGGCATGGCCCTGGCTCACGACGGCCAGGACGCTCAAGCGCCGCTTCCGCGAAGACCGCCTCGCGCTCACCGCGGGCGGCCTCACGTTCACGACGATCATCTCGCTGGTGCCGCTGATCACGGTGATGCTGGCGCTGTTCTCGGCGTTCCCGATGTTCGCGTCGCTGCAGGATGCGCTGCAGCGCTATTTCCTGCAGACGCTCGTTCCCGACACGATCGCCAAGCCGGTCTTGGGCGCGATCTCGCAGTTCTCGATGCGCGCCAGCCGGCTCGGGCTGGTCGGCCTGATCGCGCTGTTCGTCAGCGCGCTGGCGATGATGCTGACCATCGACCACGCGCTGAACGCGATCTGGCGCGTCAGGAAGCCGCGCCGCTTCCGCCACCGCGTCCTCGTCTACTGGGCCGCGCTCACGCTCGGCCCGCTGGTCTTTGCGGTGAGCCTGACGGCGACGTCGTACGCGCTGTCGGTGTCGCGCGGCCTGGTCGGCGCGATGCCGCAGGGCCTCGGCCTGGCGGTGGCGACGGCCGAGTTCTTCCTCGAAGGACTCGGCGTCGCCTTTCTCTTCCGCTACGTTCCCAACACGTTCGTCCACTGGCGCCATGCGCTCATCGGCGGCCTTTTCGTCGCGCTCTGCATGGCGGCCGGCAAGCGCGCGCTGACCGCGTACTTCGGCGCGGTGCCGACCTACGCGATGGTGTACGGCGCCTTCGCGACGCTGCCCATCTTCCTCGTCTGGATCTACCTGAGCTGGGTGATCATCCTGTTCGGCGCGGTGATCGCGGCGTACGCGCCGCTGCTCGCCAAGCGCCTGGTGCGCTGGCCCGACGTGCCCGGCTCCGACTTCCATCTGGCGCTCGTGGTCATCGGCCATCTCGCCGCCGCGCGCGACGACGGCCGGCGCGGGCTCGAGGCCGACAGCATCGCCGAAGCGATCGGCATCGATCCGCTCCAGGTTCCGCCGGTGCTCGACGCGCTGGTCGAGCTCGACTGGGTCGGCCGCCTCGACGAAGCCGAGGGCGCGCGCCACGTGCTGCTCTGCGATCCGGCCACGACACCCGCCGCGCCGCTGGTCGCCAAACTCCTGCTGGAGCCGGCGCAGGACCTCGACGCGACCTGGCAGCGCGCCGGCTTCGACAGGATGCGCCTGGCCGAACTGCTGCGGGTGCGCACCGGTGGCGCCGCCGCCGCCTAGCGCACTAGACTCGCCCGACAACTTCGAAGGAGGAGACATGAAGCACCGTCTTGCCGCCATCGCGCTGCTCGCCATCGCCACGCTCGCGGGCTGCGCCGCGCCGCCCTCGGCGCCCGGCAAGCGCGCGCTCATGATCGTCGGCAACGACGAGAAGCAGAGCTGGAACGATGCGGGCGCCGGCGTCATGGCGGCGGGGGGCCGCGACACGGTCTCGGTCGTCGACATCGGCAGCGATCCGCTCGCGCCGCGCATCGTCGCCAACCTGCCGCTCGCGAACACCATCTTCGGCCCGCCCACCAACCTCGCGATCACCCCCGACGAAGGCCTGGCGCTGGTCGCCAACTCTGTGAACATCGTCGACGAGGCCGGCGTCCTCAAGTCGGTGCCCGACACCCGGCTCTGGGTCATCGACCTGACGGCGAATCCGCCGCGCCTGATCGACACGGTCACGGTCGGCAAGCAGCCGTCGGGGATGACGATCAAC
>DATIDZ010000061.1:0-9129 GCA_035456045.1 Caldimonas sp. | reverse complement strand
CTGCCTCGTGATCTCCGCGGACAGCTTCCTCACGCTGCTGCTCGGCATCGAGATCCTGTCCCTCCCCGTCTACGTGCTCGTGCTGCTCGCCATGCAGCGGCCGGACAGCGCCGAGGCGGCGCTCAAGTACCTCGTGCTCGGCGGCACCGCGACCGCGATGTTCCTCATGGGCGCCTCGTTCCTCTACGGCAGCGGCGGCTCGCTCTCGATCGACGCGTTCCCGCGAGCGCTCGCTGCCGGCGACGGCCTCGCGCGCGCCGCCGTCGTCCTCGTCCTCCTCGCGTTCTTCCTCAAGGCGGCGATCGTGCCGTTCCACGCCTGGGCGCCCGACGCCTACGAAGCGGCGAGCGTTCCGGTCACCGCGTACATGGCCACGGTCGTCAAGGCCGGCGTGCTGCTCGCCGCCGTGCGCCTTTTCGCCGATGCCCGGCTCGCGTCGCCGATGCTCGAGATCGTCGCCGCGCTGCCGCTGCTGTCGATCGTCTGGGGCAACCTCGCGGCGATGCGCCAGCCGACCCTGCGCCGCATGATCGCGTACAGCTCGATCGCGCACGCGGGCTACCTGTTCTACGCGCTGCTCGGCGATGCGGCCGGCCGGCTCCAGTCGGTGGCGTTCTACCTGCTCGCCTACGGCCTCATGAACCTGCTCGCCTTCGCCGCCCTGCCGGCCGCCGCGGATGACGTCGGCCGCGACCGACTCGACAACCTGCGCGGCCTGTTCCACCGCGCGCCGTTCGCAGCGCTGATGCTCGGCGTCGCGATGCTCTCGCTGGCCGGCATCCCGCCCTTCCCCGGCTTCGTCGCCAAGTTCCTCATCTTCCGCAACGTCATGAGCGCCGGCCACGCGACGTACGCCGTGCTCGGCCTCGTCGGCAGCTACCTCGGCATCTACTTCTACCTGCGCGTGATCCAGCTCATGTTCATGAGCCCGGACGCGGCGGTGGCGCCGGAGAGCGGCCGGCATCGACTCGCCTTCGGCGCGACCGTCGCCTGCCTGCTGGCGGCCCTGCTGGTGGCGGTCTTCCCCGGCTGGGTGATCGGCCGGCTCTGAGCGCCGCTTCGCGCGGCGCTCGACGGCTCACCGCATCGCCTGCCAGCGACCGGCGACCTGGGCGAGCGCATCGGCCGCGTCATCGGCCGAAAACGCGATCGCCCTGCGCTTCTCCATCGCGTCGAGCGGCTCGTCGACATCGACCAGGCGTTCGAGAACGGCGACGTCGGCTTCGGACGCATCGCTGCCGCTCGCCTGCCGCGCGACCACGCGCTCCTTGAGCAGCGGCAGTCCGGCCTCGCAGTCGACGATGGCGAACGGCACGCCGAGCTCCGCGGCCAGGGCGGCGAACTGCTCGCGCTCCTCGCGGCGCAGGAACGCGGCGTCGACGATCGTCGGCCAACCGGCGGCGACGGCGACGCGGGCCAGATCGAGCAGGCGCGCGTAGGTTCGTCGCGTCGCGGCGGCCGAGTAGATTCCCGCCGGGACGCGCTCGCTCGACGACTCGAGCGCGGCCAGGCCGAAGAGGCGCTTTCTCTCGACGTCCGAGCGGACGCGCACTGCGCCGACCGCGCCGACGAGGTGCCGGGAGATGTGGCTCTTGCCCGATCCGGGTAGGCCGTGGGTGATGGCCAGACCCGGTTCGCCGTCGCGGGCCAGCGTCGCCGCCACGCGCAGGTAGTCCATCGCGGTGAGCCCGCCTTGCGCTTCGATGCCCCGCGCCTCGCACAACGTGCCGACCTGCGCGCGCACGAGCGCGCGCGAGACCATGAAGAAGCGCAGCGCCGGCAGCCCGTCGTGGTCGCCGCTGGTCTCGAGGTAGGCGTCGAGGAAGCGGAACGCGAGGTCGCGCCGACCGTGGGCGAGCAGATCCATCGCCAGGAACGCGGCGTCGTCGAGCGGGTCGATCCAGCGCAGGGTCGGGTCGAACTCGACGCCGTCGAAGGCGTTCGCCTGCTCGCCGAGCTGGACCACGTTGGCCAGGTGCAGGTCGCCATGGCATTCGCGCACCTTGCCGACGGCGAGGCGTGCGGGCCAATGCGGCGCGAGACGGTCGCGCTCGCGCTCGAGCCATTCGCGCAGCGCCGGCCACTCGGGCGCGCGGCCGCCGCCGCGACGCTCCCACGTGTCGATCGCCATGATCGAGCCGCGGGCGATACGGGCGTGCGCCGGCGCGGTGCCGAAGCCGCTCGACGGAGGCGCGACGTCGGCCGTTCGATGCACCGCGGCGAGACGCCGCGCGAAGTCCTCGACCTGGTCGACGCCGAGCGCGCCGGCCTCGATCCGTTCGCTCCAGAGCGCACCGTCGGGAAAGCGGCGCATGCGAACCGCGACGTCGCGCACCGGGCCCTCGCCGTCGAACGACGGGCCGGCAGCGCCTTCCCGGATGTCGACCACGCCGAGATAGAGCTCCGGCGAGAAGCGGCGGTTCAGGCGAAGCTCCTCCTCGCAGAACCGGCGCCGGGCCGCCAGCGTCGTGAAGTCGAGGTACGGCAGGCGCAGCGGCTTCTTGACCTTGTGCGCGAGGGTTCGGCCGAGCAGCACCCAGGAGATCGCGGTCTCGATCAAGCGGGGCGGCGTCCCTTCTTCCGAAGCGATGGCGGCAGCCAGCGCCGCCACGCGCGTGCGCGCAGCCGCGAACGACGATTCGTCGACATCTGCCATGACACGATGCTCGCGCACCGTCGCGCGCTGGCCGTTGACCGCGGTCAATTTGCCGCCAAACGGGCCGGTGTCGACGATGCGGCGCATCCGGCGCGACGCGGATCGCACCGGATCCGCGACCTAGCGCGCGCCCGCAGCCCTCGACTTGCGCGCCGCGCGGCGCCGCGCCGTCATCTCGCGACCCATCTCGTGCTGCTCGTCGACGCCGAGCAGGGTGCGCGCGACCGGGTAGAGGCAGCTCTCCTCGAGCGCGATGTGGTCGCGCGAGAGCGCCGTGAAGATCTCGCTGCCCTCGCGCAGCACGGCGACGTCGAACCACGACTGGCCGCAGGCGATCGCATCGAGCGCGGGCTGCAGCTCGCGCCAGTCCTCCTCGAGCCACAGGTGATCCTGCAGGAGCCGGAGCACCGCCTGCTGCATCGCACCGTCACCGGTCGCGGTCAGCCTCGGAAAGACGTGGCGCTCCTCGTCCTCGTGGTGCTGGTGCGCGATGGTCGAGAAGTGGCGCATGACGGCGGCCGCTGCAGCGCGCGTCTGCCCGTCGACCGGCCCGCCGTCGAGGCTCGCGACGACGGCCTCGAGGGTGTCGAGCGCGGCGAGCGTCTGCCGATGGCATTCGTCGAGCACGCTGAAGGCTGCGGTCGGCGCGCCGGAAGGCGGCTTGCGATCGTCGGAGAGGGGGGTCGAGCTCATGAGACGCAGCCTAGAACGGTCGATGGCGGCAGCCTTGATCTGGAGCAAACGACGGGCTTGCGTCGCCGTCAGCGGCGCACCTTCGGCGACTCTTGCCATGCGCTTCAGCCTCTGCTGAGACGTGAGGCATGCGATTCGCGAGGGCCGATGAGCCGGCGAGGCCGGCGAGAAGTCTTCGAGACTTCGCCTGCGCTCCGCCGCCGCTGAACACGTCCGTCCGCCCAAAAGCAGAAAAGCACTCAGCGGGTTCACCGCCGAGTGCTTTCGAGGTGGAACGAATCAGGCCGAAGCGCTTACCCTGTCGTGCGGCGCTTCCTGATCACGCCCAATGCCGCGAGGCCGATGCCGAGGAGAACCACGGTCTCGGGTTCGGGAACCGCGGGCAGGACTTCGACGGCCGTCCCTTGCACGCCGACGGTGAATCCGTTCCAAAACTCGTTGGTCTGGCTGCGCCACGTCACCGTGTCGAACGCGCCCCTGAATTGAAGCGTTCCGTGCGGCTCGCTGCCGCCGACGTTGTTGCTGTTGAGCTGGTACTCGAACTTGCCGCCGCCCAGATCGACGACCACCTTGGTCACGCCGCCACAGCCCCAGTAGCCGCACGCATGGCCGCCGACGCCGCCGACGCTGAGGATGTCGAAGTCCTGGTCGAACGCGTAGCCGTTGCCATTGAGGCTGACGAAGGCAAACACGGGATTGGCGATCGCCTCCGAGAACTGGAGCGTCTGCGTGCCGGCGTGATCGAGCGCAATGATGTCGGTGCCGGTCGGCCGGTTGTCGACGACCGTGCTGGTATAGGGCGAGGTTCCCGCGCCGACGCTGACGTAGTAGTCGATTCCGCCGCTGGGCTGGTAGAAGCCGATCCCGTTCGGGTTCGTGTACGTGACTCCGACGGAGGAGGTCGGAGTCGTGATCGTTCCCTGAGCACGGAAGCCGGCGCCCGGATCCAGGTCACCGCCGGTCCAATCCGTCCAGAAGAACGGATCTGCGTGGGCGCCGGCACCGATCAGCGCCAGCGCTGCTGCGACGAACGTGCGTCGTGCTTTCGATCTCGGCTGCGTTTGCATGCTGCCTCCGATTGGGAAAACCGGCTCCCGCCGGCGACGAAAACTGGGCGGGCTCAGAGCCTAGCGCCCGGCCCATGGTTTCGCACCCCCCTGTTCAAGGGGCATCTTTCGACCAACGGCCAACTTCGCCGCTGGACATCAGCAGGTCAACTACACCAAGGGAGTTGCAATGACGCGGACGCTCTCTTCCATCAAGGTCTAGTCGGTGGCGGTGCCCGGGAGCGGCGCCGGAGGGAACGGCGAGGGCGCGGCGGCCGGCGCCAAGCTCGGCCCTACGGCGCCCGGAACGGATGCGACCGTAGAGATCGCCATCGGCACTTGCGCGGCCTGCAACCGCTCCAGGATGGTGAACAGCACGTCGCTGCGGACCCCCGCTGACATGCGCGGGCTCTGCACATAGGCGATGGCCTGGAAGATCAACAGCCCGTTCTCGATGCCGTCCAGCGTCACGCCCGGCGCGGGCGCTGGCAGCACCCCGTCGTGCTCGCGGAAGGCGCCCAGCATGATGTCGCGCACTTGCCGAGCGTCGGTGGTGAGCGGCATCGGCAGCCGGATCAGCACCCGGCCCTCGGCATTGCGGAGGGTCATGTTGCGCACGGTCTTGGTGATGAATTCCGAGTTCGGCACGATCAAGGTGGATCGGTCGCCGAGCTGGATCTCGGTGGCGCGCACGTTGATCCGCCGCACGTCACCCTCGGAGGCGCCGAGCACCACCCAGTCGCCCACCTTCACCGGTCGCTCGGCCAGAAGGATCAGGCCCGAAATGAAGTTCTGGACGATCGCCTGCAACCCGAAACCGATACCCACCGACAGAGCGCTCGCGATCCACGCGATCCGGTTGATGCTGATGCCCAGAGCCGAGAGCGCGACGGTGATCACGACGACGACGCCCACGTAGCCGAGCAGGGTGGTGAGGGAACTCCGCATCTCGGGCTCGAGATTGGTGTTGGGCAGGTAGCTGTTTCTCAGCCAGCGCTTGAAGAGACGCAGCACGATGAAGCCCACCGCCAGCACCGCCAGGAAGCTGAAGATGGTGCCGGGCATCAGGTCGAATTCGCCGACCTTCAGGCCCGCTCCGTACTTGCCGCTGCGATGGAACAGCTGCCCCGGGGTGCTGCCCAGCGGCGCGACGAAGGCGATCACCATGTAAAAGAAGACCGCGATCCTGCTCAGGCCCGACAGCAGCACGGCCGCCTGGTCCAGCGTCTGCGGCGCCACACCAAGCCCCTTCTGCAGACGCTGGCCGACGCGGCTGTCCGATGACAGCAGCGCCATCCACAGGTCGTCGGCGAGCTTGAACAGCAGGTAGGCCGACGTCAGGACGATGCCAGCCCAGGTGGCCTGCCCTGCGATCACGCGGGCCAGGGCCACGTAGCCCACCGCCACCAGCACCGGCAGGGCCAAGAGGAGCGCCACCGCCAGGCCCCTCAGCAAGCCGAGCCTCGCGGCCGGCCGCTCGGGGGCGTCCTGGGACTGGGCTTCTGTCGGCGGCGTCCTCATCGGACGCCGAAGGAGGTACAAGCCGATGACGCAGGCAAACGCAAAGGCGGCCGTGGGCGCGAGGTTGCTGATCACGCTGTTGAGCGGGGTCTCGAGCACTTCGTTGAGCGTGATCGGCAACCAGAACACCAAGGCCACGAAAGCGAAGAGCCAGGGCAACGGCGCCAGCCGCCGCGCCAAGTCGTCGGTGATCGGCGGCAGCCGCCAAGAGCTGCGGCCGTTGGAGAGCAGCGATCGGCCCAGCCCCAAGACGAAGGCCAGGAACATGCCGAAGCTCACCGCCGACTCGGCGAGTCGCGTGCTTTGCGTTCCCCCGTGGCCGGCATCCTCCAACCAGTCCCAGGCCAGAGAGAACGCCAGCCCAGCGATCAGGATGTACGCCAGGACGTTCAAGAATGCCAGCAGCGAGCGCCGCAGCCGCCCTACTGGGAACGTGCGCGCGGCCAGTCGGGACAGGCCGAGTTCGGCCAGTCTGAGGCAGACGGCCACGATGGCCAGCACGCCCAGGGCGCCGATCATGAGCTTGGCCGGGGTCGTGCCGTGCGGCGCGCTCGCTACCCCTGCCCTGAACTCGCTGGCCAGGGTGCGCAAGCGCGCTTGGTCGCTCTTCCACTGCAGTCTGGCCTGGTCCCAGTAGGCGGTACCCAGGGGCGAGTCGGCTCGCTCGAGAAGTTGCGCCTCGAACACCGCACGCCGCTGTGCCAGCAGTTCAGCGCGGCGCTGCTGCGCATTGACTGACATCAGACGGGCCAGCCGGATGTCCGCGTCCAGGGCGTTGCGGTCCTTCTCCAAGGCAGCACGCTGATGCGTGACATCTGGGTTTTCGGCGTTGCCGCTGGCGGTCGGTGCCGGTCCCAGTTCGCCCAGGCGCGCGTTCATGTCGGCCAACTGGGTGATGCGTGTAGCCACGAAGCGTTCGGCCTGCGTGACGATGTCGTTGGTGAGCTTGTTGATGGACTTGACGTCGTCCTCGCTGTCGGCAGACTTCGGCATCTGCTCCAACATCACGCGCAGGCTCTTCAACGTGACTTCCGACGATGCCGCCTGTGGCGCGGCCGTCTGCGCGTCTGCGGCAGTGCACAGCACAGAGGCGGCCAGGAAGGCCGCGATGCAACGGATCGCCCAGCTCATCGGTTGCATCATAGGTAGGCGCGCGTCACCCGGTGGGCAGCTTGCGTGAGAGCAGCGCCCTTCCCGGCCGGTGTCAGTTGAATTCCGCGTTCGAGACGACCGGCAGCGGTATGCGGGCTGCGCTTCCCCCGTCGGCAGGATTCACTCTAAACGGGCGACTCCCTACAGTGACGAAGCACATCAGGAGCCATTGAATGCCGCTCATGCAGTCGCCCTGTTTTGATTCAGGTACCTTCGTCCCCGTCTCGGCGCCGACCTCTAGGAGGCGTACTCGATCGATTGGAGTAATAGCGGCAGCGCTGGCACTGAGCGTCGCGAGCACTTCTGCTGCGTTGCTTGTCCGCGTTGGCCAATTGGACACGCCAGCAGACCAAGCGGCCCTCGAAGCAGTTCGCCTGAGCCCCGGGTTGACCACCTAACCAGCGCTTCCGGACGCGGATTGGCTGCTCGTTAGTCGGCGAGGATCTGGCTCCTGGCCTCGCGCGCGCGACAAGGGGCTGCGCCTTGGATTGTCTTGTGGGAAAGCGATAGATCGGGTATTCGAGCGGTTTCCAAGATTGCTTGCCCGGGCTCACTGACGCCCGCGGGGTCCGCAGCGCGACGTTGACCGGTCAAACGAAGCGGCAAAGTCTTGTGGGCAGACGATCGCAAGCTCTGAGGCACGCGACGCGCCGGTCAACGTTCGTGCCGCATCCCGAGATCGCGGGGTACCCGTGTAACCGGGTGTTTCTCACAATCGGGATCATGAGTTCGAGACCTCCCGCCTTCAGGCACGTCGGGACCATCACGATTCTTGCCTCCTCCCGCTCGGCGTTGTCGGTCTCTTGTCGTTGTTGGCCTGATCGCAGGCGAAGCACGACTCCGCCTTGAACCACGCCTTCATGCTTTTCGAACTGGACGCCAAGAGCCTCGACATGTCCGACGCAGAATTGCTGGGGAAGCACACGAGGCTGAGGAAGGAGCTCTCAGCTGCCTACGCTGAGCCATGTTGGGACACTGCGCGCATCAACCGCATCACGAGTGAACTCGCTGCCATTGAACGACTGTTGGCGTCTAGAAACGTGAGTCAAAGGTGGGCGATCGTGCGGCGCCAGCCTGCGGCGTAGCGCTTCGTGCAGCCCAATTCGCGTATGCGGCTTCCAGAGCTCGAGTAGTGCCGGCTCGTTCGACTCCCGTAACGCTCTTGGCAGCTACGCTTATCGCCCTTTCGATCTTCGTCGTGCTTGCGTGCGCTATGTATCTCCGCCTTCGCCGCAAGCACTCTGCGCAGCGGGATTCGAAGAAGGGAGTGAAGCCTCAAGAGTTCGACACCACCCTCGGCGATCTCTACGACGTACGGAAAGCTCTCCGCCCTCTCGAACACAAGCGAGCGGCTTCGCGACGCGATCCTCCGAACCGCCCCTAGAGAAAGTCTCGCGCTGCGTCCGCGAGGCGAGGACAACGACGCCTTGTAGGCGGCAGCTACCGGCTTCGCACCCTGCGCTCAGCGCATGAGCTTCCAGCGGTTGACGACGATGGCCTGGAGGATCGCCGCTACGACTGCCGGCTCAGGTTCAAAGCTCGCCACCGCGCCACCTGAAATTGCGGGTTCGATCTGCCTTTCTGCTAGTCCGGCAGCGTTGTTGAGGCTTTTCGTGCTCTGGGTGTCGTGGGCCATGACGGTCTCCAAGGTTCGGTCGGAGAAACCTGCGTCGAGGCGCTCTCCGAGGTCATCGCTCCTGTGTAGGCGTGGCGGCGACGCTCCAGCGAGGGGACCCGAGCTTCTAAGGTGACCCCGCCGGCGCGGCTGCGCGCCACATGGGTTCGACGCAATCGCGCCGTCGCACTTGGTGCCGGCTGTCCGAATCGAACGGACGACCTTCCGCTTACAAGGCGGGTGCTCTACCAACTGAGCTAAGCCGGCGCGGGCTGCGCGGAGCGCAATTCTAGGTGAGGCGTCTACTTGACGCGCTTCAGCGCCGGCCGCCCGCCGCCGGGCTGGTCCGGCGGCTCGGGGTTGTCGTCGCTGCCTTCGTCAGCGGGTTTCTCGCCCTCGCTGCTGGCCAGGCGCAGGCCACGCGGGCCGCTTGCGCCGGGTTCGGC
>DATIDZ010000060.1:0-7583 GCA_035456045.1 Caldimonas sp. | reverse complement strand
GCGCGGCCGGGCGCCGTCGATCTTCATCGGCCACGGCTCGCCGATGAACGCGGTGCAGGACAACCACTTCACCCGGACGCTGCAGCGCTGGGGTCGCGAGATCGGCCTGCCGCGCGCGATCGTCGTCGTCTCGGCGCACTGGCTGACGTCGCGCAGCACGCGCGTCTCGACGGCGAGCGAGCCCGAGACGATCCACGACTTCGGCGGCTTCCCGGCCGAGCTGCACGCGATGCGCTACCCGGCGCCGGGCGCTCCTTCGCTGGCGGCGCAGGCGGTGCTTCGCCTCGGGCCGCGGCCGGTCGGCGTCGACCCGCAACGCGGCCTGGACCATGGCGCGTGGACGGTGCTTCATCGCCTCTATCCCGCCGCGGACGTGCCCGTGTTCCAGGTCTCGATCGACATCGCCCAGCCCGGCGCATACCACCTGGCGGTCGGCCGGGCGCTCTCCGCCCTGCGCGACGAGGGCGTGCTGATCCTCGGCAGCGGCAACGTCGTGCACAACCTCGGCGCGACCGAGCGGAGCGCCGGCGAGACCCCGCACGCGACGACGGCGTGGGCCGAGGACTTCGACCAGCAGGCCAAGCGAGCGCTCGACGCCGGCGACCACGCCGCGCTCGCCGCTCACGAGCGATTGGGCAGCGCCGCGCGGATGGCGGTGCCGACGCCGGATCATTACTTCCCGCTGCTGTATTCGCTCGGCGCGGCCCGCGTCGACGAGCCGGCGCGGCACGTCTTCGAAGGCTTCCAGAGCGGCACGCTGAGCATGCGCTGCGTGCAGTGGGGCTAGGCGGCGCGGGCGGCCTTTCGCGCTAGGGGTCGACCGTGCCGCTCCAGCCGGCGCGCGCCTGCCGCTCGGCGGCCTGCTGACGCTCGAGCGCGAACAGCTCCTCGAGCTGCTGGCGGCCCTGCTTGGCGGCGGCGATCAGGCGCGCCTCGTCCTTGCGATGCGGCGCGATCGCCGCCAGCTGGGCGACGTTGTGGCGGCGGAAGCGCAGCGCCAGGTTCCGCGCCCGGTGCGGCTGCCAGCCGAGCAGCTCGAGCGTGCTGCGCGCGCTCATCAGCGCCGAGTCGAGCGTCTCGCGCTCGATCAGCGTCACGCCGAGCTCGTACAGTTCGTAGTAGTGCTGGACATTGCGTGCGCGCGCGACGATCGTCGCATTGGCGAAGTTCGTGCGGATCATCCTGACGCAGTCGATGCTCTGCTCGATGTCGTCGATCGCGACGACGATGACGCGCGCCTTGTCGGCGCCTGCCGTTCGCATCAGGTCGAGGCGGGTCGCGTCGCCGTAGAAGACGCGCCAGCCGAAGCGGCGCATCGCCTCGATCTGCTCGGCGTCGTGGTCGAGCACCGTCGGGCGCACGCCGTTGGCGAACAGCATGCGGCCGACGATCTGCCCGTAGCGGCCGAACCCCGCGATGATCACCGGCTCGTGCTGCGGCTCGTTGATCTCCTCGATCTCCCGCTTGCCGCCGGCGAGGAACGGAAGCCACCAGCGGTCGGCGGCGAAGAGGAGCAGCGGCGTCAGGAGCATCGAGATCGTCACCGCGGCGACCAGGAACGAAGACACCGGCGCGGAGATCACGCCCGCCTGCGCCGCGGTCTGGAAGACGACGAAGCCGAACTCGCCGCCCTGCGCGAGCAGGATCATGAAGACCGGCCGCTCGAGCTGAGGGATCGGCATCGTCCGCGCCATCGCCCACAGCACGCCCGCCTTGATCAGCAGGAAGCCGAGCACCGTCGCGGCGATGACGAGCGGCTGCGCCATCACGACGGCGAAGTCGATGCTCATGCCGACGGCGATGAAGAAGAGGCCGAGGAGCAGTCCCTTGAACGGCTCGATGTCGGTCTCGAGCTCGCGCCGGTACTCGCTCTCGGCGAGCAGCACGCCGGCGAGGAAGGCGCCGAGCGCCATCGACAGGCCGACCGCGTTCATGAGCGCCGCCGTCGCGACGACGAGCAGGAGCGCCGCCGCCGTGAAGATCTCGGGCGTCTCGCTGTTCGCGATCCAGCGCAGCGCGGGGCGAAGGAGCAATCGGCCGCCCAGGATGATCACGGCGATCGTGCCGATTGCCATGAGAAGGCGGAGCCAGCTGCCGCCGCCGCTGCCGGCGCCGGACATCGCAAGGAACGGCACGAGGGCGAGGATCGGGATCGCCGCGATGTCCTGCAGCAGCGACACGCTGAGGACGGCTTCGCCCGACGTCGTCGCCATCACGTTGCGCTCGGCGAGGACGCCGAGGCCGATCGCCGTCGACGACATCGCCAGGCCGAGCGCGGCGACGGCGGCGAGGCGCCAGTCGATGCCGCAGGCGAGCGCGCCGAGCGCGAGCAGCAGCGCCGAGCCGAACAGCTGCACGCTGCCCCACCCGAAGATCGGCTTTCTCAGCGCCCACAGCCGCTGCGGCTCGAGCTCGAGGCCGACGAGGAAGAGCATGAGGACGACGCCGAACTCGGCGAACTCGAGCATGTCCTCTGGCCGCGTCACGAGCTTCAGCCCCCACGGGCCGATCAGGATGCCGGCGCCGAGGTAGCCGATGATCGAGCCGAGCTTGAGGAAGCGCGCGAGCGGCACCGCGATGACCGCGGCGGCGAGATAGATGAGGCTGCCGGTCAGCCAGGCGCTGTGCTCCATCAAGCGGTTTCCGCGACGCGGTCCGTCGGACGCGCGCTCGGCGGCACCGCGCACTCGACGCAGTCCTCGACGAGATCGAGCTCCGGCCATGCGGGATAGTCGGCGAGCCGCTGCACGTAGGTCTCGGCATGCGCCGCGAGCTCGGCCTCGCTCGCCTTGTGCGCGCCGTGCAGGACGAGCGGCGGCAGGAAGCGCATGCCGCACAGCGCCGCGGTCTGCTCGTAGGGCGGCAGGAACGCGTCGAAGAAATAGCGGTTGTAGCTGTCCGGGCGGTACGAGTCCTCGGGGCCGCCGGTGCTCGCGACGAGCCAGAGGTCCTTGCCGCGCAGGTGCTGGCCGTCCGGCCCGTAGGCCCAGCCGAACGTCAGCACGTCGTCGAGCCAGAGCTTGAGAAGCGGCGGCATGCTGTACCAGCGGATCGGCTGCTGCCACACGACGAGCCTCGCGGCCTTCAGCGCCGCCTGCTCGACGGCGATGTCGATCAGGTAGTCGGGATAGAGCGAGTAGAGGTCGCGCACCGCGAGTCGCCCTGGCGGACTCCGGTCCTGCAGCGCACGCGCCGACTGCAGCAGGCGCCGGTTCGCGCGCGACTGCTCGAGCTCGGGATGGGCGACGATGACGAGAATTTCCGCGTCGACCGGCGCCGGCGGATCGGCGGGCGCGGCGGAGGGATCGGTGGTGGCCATGAGCGAAGGGAAGAATGGCGCTGGCGCCGGGCGCCGCTAACATACCCGCAAAACGAGAAGGGAGCGCTGCATGCCGGTGATCGTGGTCGCGAACCCGAAGGGCGGCGTCGGCAAGACGACGCTGTCGACCAACCTCGCGGGGTACCTGGCCTCGCGCGGCCGCGCCGTCATGCTCGGCGACGTCGATCGACAGCAGTCGTCGCGCACGTGGCTCGGCCTGCGGCCGACCGGACTGCCGACGATCGCCTCGTGGGAAGTCAGCGGCGGCGACGTCGTCAGGCCGCCCAAGGGGACGACGCACATCGTCCTCGACACGCCGGCCGGCCTGCACGGCAAGCGCCTCGACGAGGTGATGAAGCTCGCCGACAAGGTGCTGATCCCGCTCCAGCCGAGCATCTTCGATATCCACGCGACGCACCAGTTCATCGACGACCTGCTCGCGCACCGGCGCAGCAGCAAGGTGCAGATGGCCGTGGTCGGCATGCGCACGCGCGAGGGCACGATCTCCACGGACCAGCTGCGCACCTTCCTCCATGGCGTGAACGTGCCGCTGCTCGGCTTCCTGCGCGACACGCAGAACTACATCCACCTCGCCGCGCACGGGCTGACGCTGTGGGACGTCGCCTCGACGCGATTCCAGGGCGACCGCGAGCAATGGGAACCGATCGTCACCTGGGTGAACTGAGCCGATGAGAAGCTTCCCGACGATCGCCGAGCTCCAGGGCCTGGTCGGCCAGGAGATCGGCGTCAGCGACTGGATCACCGTCACGCAGGAGCGGATCCGGCTCTTCGCCGAGGCGACCAACGACCACCAGTGGATTCACCTCGACGCCGAGCGCGCCAAGGCCGGGCCGTTCGGGACGACGATCGCCCACGGCTTCTTCACGCTCTCGCTGCTGCCGGAGATGGCCGCGTCGGCGTTCGAGGTCCGCGAGACTCGGATGGGCGTCAACTACGGCCTCAACAAGGTGCGCTTCCCCGCGCCGGTGCCGAGCGGCAGCCGCGTGCGCGGGCGCTTCAAGCTGATCGGCTACGAGCCGCTCGACGGCGGCGCGCAGATCACCGTCCAGGTGACGATGGAGCGTGAGGGCTCGGACAAGCCGGTCTGCATCGCCGAGTCCATCGGCCGCCGCTACGCCTGAAGGAGTCTTGCGATGAAGGTCCTGCTCATCGACGACCACCCCCTCATCCTCACCGCGCTGCAGAACGTCATCCAGGGCATGGGCAGCGACGTCAGCGTCGTCGGCGTCGCCGGCGCGCGCGCCGCGCGCGAAGCGCTCGCCGCCGACGGCAGCTTCGACCTCGTCCTGCTCGACCTGCGCCTCGGCGATGCCGACGGCTTCGACGTCCTCGTCGAGCTGCGCAACGGCTGGCCGGCGATCCCGGTGGTCGTCGTCTCGGCGTCCGATCGCAGCGCCGACGTGATCCGCGCGATCGACCTCGGCGCGATGGGCTTCGTTCCCAAGCGCGCCAGCAACGAGACGCTGACCGAGGCGCTCAAGGTCGTCATGTCGGGCGGCATCTACGTGCCGCCGATGACGATGGGCGACGGCGAGACGCGTGCCGCCGACGCGGGCCGCGACAGCGGCGGCTCGCACACCTGGCCGCCCGGCATGGACGCACCGACGGCGCTCGCCAGCTTCAAGCTGACGCCGCGCCAGACCGACGTCCTCGGCCTGTTGCTGCGCGGCCAGTCGAACAAGCTGATCGCGCGCGAGCTCGACCTCTCGGTCGAGACCGTCAAGGACCACGTCGCCGCGGTCCTGCGTGCGCTCGGCGTCAACTCGCGCACGCAGGCGGTCCTCGCCGTGAGCCAGATGTCGAGCCAGGGAGCGATCGCGCCATGGCTGACGCGACCGCACCATTGAGCGCGGCCGCGGCGACCGCATTGCCGGCATCGCCCGGCGCCGCGGCGACCGCAGCGCCGGCCGCGGACGACGCGCCGCTCGACGGCTTCCTGCTCCTTCGCGATCACGTCCGCGGCCTGTTCGCGTTCAACAAGACGTCGCTCGCTGGGCACGCGGTCGGCGCGATCATCATCGAGATGATCTTCTCCGGCGTCGCGCCGCAGTCGCTGCGCGTCGTCTGGGGAACCGGCTTCGCGATCGTCTGGCTGCTGCGCGCCTGGCTCGCGGTCCGCTTCGCGCAGCGCGAGCCGCGCTCGACCGCCGGCCTCGAGCGGCGACTGCGCGCCTGGCAGGCGGGCGTGCTCGCGTCGGGCGCGCTCTGGGGCATCGCCGCCTGGTTTTTCTCCAGGTTCGGCAGCGGCCCGCACCAGGTCGCGCTCGTCCTCGTCGTCTACACCTTCTGCGTCGCGTCGGTGCCGATCCTCGGGCCGCAGTACCGCCTGTTCGTCCTGTTCGTGCTGATGATCTTCGCGCCGGCGATCGCGCGCGTCGTCCTCGAGGGCAGCACGCTGGGCTGGCAGCTCGGCGCCGTGATGACGGTGGCGATGGGCATGACGATGCTGCTCGGCCGCAACTACCGCGACGCGTTCGAGCGCGTCGTCGGCCTCAAGCTGCGCAACGAGGCGCTCGCCGTCCAGTTGCGCGCCGAGAAGGCGGTCGCCGATGCGGCGCGCCACGAGGCCGAGGTCGCCAACCGCGCCAAGACGCAGTTCTTCACCGCGGCGAGCCACGACCTGCGCCAGCCGCTGCACGCGATGGGCCTGTTCGCCGAGGCGCTGCGAGCGCGCGCGCACGATCCCGAGGTCGCCCAGCTCGTCAACAGCATCAACGAGTCGGTCGACGCGCTCGAGGGCCTGTTCTCCGAGCTGCTCGACATCAGCCGGATCGACAGCGGCGGCGTCGAGGTGCATCCCGAGAACTTCGAGCTCGCCGACATCTTCCGCAAGGTGCGGCTGCACTTCGAGCCGGCGGCGTTCGAGAAGGGCCTGGCGCTGCGCATCCGCGGCGGCAAGCACGTCGCCCATGCCGACCCGCTGCTGGTCGAGCGCATCGTCCGCAACCTCGTCTCGAACGCGATCCGCTACACGCAGGACGGCTCGGTCCTGCTCAGCTGCCGACGCCGCGGCGAGCGTCTGCTGCTGCAGGTGTGGGACACCGGGCCCGGCATCCGCGCCGAAGAGCGCGCGCGCATCTTCGAGGAGTTCTATCAGGTGCCGGGCGTGACCGCGGTCAGCGTCGAGCAGAAGAAGGGCCTCGGCCTCGGCCTGGCGATCGTCAAGCGGCTGTGCGCGCTGATGGGGGCGCCGCTCGACCTGCGCTCCCAGGAAGGCCGCGGCTCGGTGTTCACGGTGGAGCTGGCGCGTGGCAGCGGCCCGCGGGCGGCGCCGCGGTCGATCGCCGGCAAGGGGCCGATCGACATCACGCTCGACGGCCGCCTGATCGTCATCGTCGAGGACGAGCCGGCGGTGCGCCAGGGCCTCGAGGTGCTGCTCACCGGCTGGGGCGCGACGATCGTCTCGCTCGCCAGCGTGGGCGCCGCGCGCTCCTGGGCCGAGGCCGCCGACGCCGCCGCGCCGCCCGCGCTCGTCATCGCCGACTACCGCCTCGACAACGGCGAGACCGGCGTCGCCGCGATCGACCTCGTGCGCGAGCGCTTCGGCCGCGGCGTGCCGGCGATCGTCGTCACCGGCAGCAGCATGACGGGGCACGACAAGGAAGCGCTCGAGCACGACTTCCACCTCCTCATCAAGCCCGTCCTGCCGAACAAGCTGAGGGCGATGATCGCGTTCAAGCTCGGGCGTCGCTGAGCGCGAGGTCGGGCGACGGCGGACGGATCGGCCGGAGGTCGTGCCGCTCCGGGCCGTCGTCCCGGTAGGCATCGAGGGTCTGCTCGCAGCGCGCGAACACCGCCGACACCTCGTGCGTGGCCTCGAGCAGCGCGAGCGCCGCGGCCGTCGGCACGAGTCGCTTGCCCTGCAGTTCGAACAGGCGCACGCCGAGCGATTCGCCGAGCTTTTTCAGGTGGCCGGAGATCGTCGGCTGGGCGACGCACAGCGCGTCGGCGGCGAGCGTGGCGCTGCCGAGCCGGATGACGGCCTCGAAGGCGGCGAGCTGGGGAAGGGTGCCGTGGCGCAGGTAGCGCCGCAAGGCGGGAAGAGCGAGCGGAGTCGTCATTGCCGTTCCTGTTGGAGGGAAAGGCAAAGGTCTCGCTCATGCCCGAAGTCACCCGAAGCGCCGGGGCCTCGCGGCCCGTACTGACGACGAATCGGACGTCCCGGCGCGAGCCGGAACGCGGGCTACTCCCGCTTTGCACGCGCAGCCGGGAGCCGCGCGCGCCGCCATTGTGGCAGCGCCGC
>DATIDZ010000059.1:0-23222 GCA_035456045.1 Caldimonas sp. | reverse complement strand
CGGCGACTCGCCCTGCAGCTCGGCGAGCTTCTTCTGCAGCGGCGCGAGCTCGGCGAGGAGCGTCCGGCGGTCGGCTTCGCTCAGGCCGGGCTCGGGCGGGGGCGGCGCCTGAGGCGTCCCAGGGGTGCCGGCGCCCGACGTCGTTCCCGTCGCGGTCGCCGGCGCGGATGCCGATGCCGGCGCCGACGCTGCCGCAGCGGGCTCCTTCGCGGCCGAGGGCGTCGATCCCGCATCGGCGACGACCGCCGGGCTCGGCGCGCGCAGCTTGGCCCGGATGTCGAGGATCCGGTCGACGACCGCCTTCTCCTCCTCGTGCCGCTTCTTCAGCATCGAGAGGCGCGTCTCTTCCTCGTCGATCGACGCCGCCGTGCGCCGGCGCCGCTCGCCGACGTCGATGCCGATCGCTTCCTCGCGGCCGATGATCTCGCTCTCGGTGCGCAGCGCCTCGAGGCGACGCTGGCAGTCCTCGAGCTCGGCCGGCGTCGCGTGCTGGCTGACGGCGACGCGCGCGCACGCCGTGTCGAGCAGGCTCACCGCCTTGTCGGGCAGCTGGCGGCCGGGGATGTAGCGGTGCGACAGGCGGACCGCCGCCGTGATCGCCTCGTCGAGCAGGGCAACGCGATGGTGCTTCTCGAGGATCGAGGCGACGCCGCGCAGCATCAGCACCGCCTTGTCCTCGCTCGGCTCGTCGACCATGACGACCTGGAAGCGCCGCGTCAGCGCCGGGTCCTTCTCGATGTGCTTCTTGTACTCGGCCCACGTCGTCGCCCCGATCGTTCGCAGCTTGCCGCGCGCCAGCGCCGGCTTGAGCAGGTTGGCCGCGTCGCCGGTGCCGGCCGCGCCGCCGGCGCCGATCAGCGTGTGCGCCTCGTCGATGAACAGGATGATCGGCTTCGGCGACGCCTGCACTTCGTCGATCACCGAGCGGAGGCGATTCTCGAACTCGCCCTTCATGCTCGCGCCCGCCTGGAGCAGGCCGATGTCGAGCACGTAGAGCGAGACGTCCTTCAGCTGGGGCGGCACGTCGCCGCTCGCGAGCCGGAGCGCGAAGCCCTCGACCACCGCCGTCTTGCCGACGCCGGCCTCGCCGGTGAGGATCGGGTTGTTCTGGCGCCGCCGCATCAGGATGTCGACGATCTGGCGGATCTCCTCGTCGCGGCCTGCCACCGGATCGATCTCGCCCTTGCGCGCGCGCTCGGTGAGGTCGACGGTGAAGCGCTTGAGCGCCTCCTGCTTGCCCATCGCGGCCGGCGGGATCGCGCCGCTCGCCTCGCCCGGCGCGCCGGCGTCGCCGCTGCCGTCGCTGGCGCGCTGCCCCTCCTCGGGCGAGCTCGACAGCAGCTTGGCGAAGTTGTCGGTCAGGTCCTCGATCTTGATGCGGTCGAACTGCTTCGAGATCGAGAGCAGCGCCGCCTTCAGCCGCGTCGTCTTCAGCATGCCGACGATCAGGTAGCCGGTGCGCACCTGCGTGTCGCCGAACATCAGCGAGCCGTACACCCAGCCGCGTTCGACCGCGTCCTCGATCCAGTCGGAAAGGTCGGTCACCGAGCTGGCGCCGCGCGGCAGGCGGTCGAGCGAGGCCTGCAGGTCGCTCGTCAGCGCGCCGGCGTCGAGGCCGTAGTGCTTGACGATCCGGTGCAGATCGGAGTCCTGCGCGTTGAGGATCTGGTAGATCCAGTGCTGCAGCTCGACGTAGGCGTTGCCGCGCAGCTTGCAGAACACGGTGGCGCCCTCGATCGCCTTGTAGGCGAGCGGATTGAGCTTGCCGAACAAGGCAGTGCGCGAGATTTCAAGCATGGCGGACTCCTTGGTGCCGGCGCAGCAGGAACGACGTGTCGGGGCGCAAGCGCAGGTCGTGGCGATCGCGCCGGCGCTCCGCTTCGCCGCGGCGGCCGATCCACGTGCTGACGCCGAGGCGAACGGTGCGGCCGAGGCGCGGCTCGGGAACGTGGTCGGCCGCGAGGGCGAGCTCGACGTCCCAGCGAAGATCGAGGCCGGCGTAGTGCTGCACCCACTCGCGCAGACGCGCCCACGCGCGGCCGCCGGGCAGGAAGTCGTCGTAGCGGTCCAGCGACAGCGGACCGAGGGCGACGCGGAACTTGTACTGGCGATCGCGGCACTTGGTGCCGCTCGTCGCACTCACGCCGAGCTGCGGCGCGACCGCGTCGCGGCGCTCGGGTCGGCTGCGCGAGAAGCCGAGGCGGCTGCGATCGCCGGGCTCGAGCACGAGCCATTGGGCGACGTGTTGCTCGATGCGGACCGGCACCCCGAAATACTGTCGCAGCATCTTGACCAGCCCTTCGGCGTGGCGGCTGCGCGAGCCGAGCAGCCCGGCCTGGAACAGCCTGGCGCGCTCGGGCAGCGCGCGCGGCGCCGGGCCGGCATCCTGCGCGCCGAACGAGGCGCCGAGCCACGCGCCGAATCGATCGCTGCCGGGGCGATCGTGGTGGACGGTCGGCTGCGCCTGGGCCCACGCGCGGTAGAACAGGGCCAGCAATCGATGATGGAAGATGTCGAGGAAGCGCGCGAGGGTCGCGTCACCACGGAAGCGAAGCCGCTCGCGCACGTACTCGGTGAAGTGGAGCGGCATCGGCCCCTGCGGCCCGAGCAGACCGAAGAAGCGCACGCCCAGGCGCGGAGCGGGTCGCGCGCCGATCGAGAAGCTCTCCAGCGCCGCCGGCGCGAACGCGAGCTCGGGGTCCTGACCGAGACGAAGGACTTCCTGCGACGGACGCAGCGCGGTCCCGATCCGCGGCAGCTCCGGCCGCAGCGCCTCGACGTGGCGGAGCACGGCGAAGAAGTCCTGCTCGCGCGGCGCCGCGCCGAGGGTGCGGAAGAGCTGCGCAAGCGCGGTCTCGCGCTCGGCGGCGCTGCTCGGCGGAGGTGCGTCCGTCGACACCGCGGCGTCGGGCCTGGTCACAGTATTTCCCTCATGCCGATGCGGGGCGGCCAGCGCATGACGATGCCGCGCTGCGCCGTCTTGAGCGTGAGCTGGGTGAAGCTGTTGATCGCCGCATGGCGCGCGAAGAAGCGCTCGAGGACGCTGGCGAACAGGAAGGCGCTCGTGCCCTGGAAGGCAAGCTCGTCGAGCTCCAGCACGATCTCGACGCCGGTGCCGAAGGTCAGCGGCCCCTTGAACGGCAGGCGCCTGACGACGCTTCGCACCTCGAGCCCGTGCACGCCTTCGACCTGCCGCGCCCAGCCGCTGTCTTCGGGCGGCGCATACAGGCCGAGCATCGTTCGCAGGGCAGCGGCCGCGTGCTGCGGCGTTTCGCCGACGAGCGCGAGGTGGTTGAGGGTCAGGTGGTTGACGAGGCTCCACCCGAGCTGCCCGAGCGGGCGGCGCGTGACCGGCCGCGTCGGGCCGCGCAGCAGGTCGACCCGTCCGACGGGGCCGGGCGACTCGAGTCGCCATGAAGGCGCGCCGTCGTTGGCGGCGGCCACCGGCAACAACGTCGGCAGATCGCGGTTGGTCGTCCACGCGGTGACCGAGAGCTGCCGGACGTCGTCGCGATAAGGCGCATGCCGAGGGTCGACGAGCGAGAGGAAGACCTCCTCGCCGATGTACGACGATCGCGCGCCGTGCTGCTTCTGGCGCGACGAGAGCAGGCGCGGCTCGCGTCGGACGGTGTAGTACCCGTGCGCCTCGCCGTCGGCGGGCGGCGTTTCGTCGTGGTAGGTCGCGTAGAGCGGGTCGAACTCCTGCTGCGCGACGCGGCCGGTGCCGAAGCCGGTGACCGAGACGATGCTGTGCACCTCGTAGTCCATCGGCCGCGTCCGATCGGGAACGACGTGGTGCTCCCAGGAGCCGGTGCTGACCTGGATGCGGTCGAGCCGCTTCTTGAAGAGGTTGATGGCCGGCGTGCAGAACAGCGCCAGGCTGCCGACATCGACCACCGGCTCGAGACCGGCATCGCCGCGGTTCAGCAGCACCACGATCTCGACTTCGTCGCTCGCGACCGGGCGCAGCCGCTCGGCGAGGTCGCGGATCTCGAAGAAGAGAAGCCGCTGCGGCATCGCCGCGACTTCCTGCAACAGGCGGTAGCCCGAGAAGGCGCGCAGCGATTCCGGCAGCAGCGCTTCGTCGGCGCCGAAGCCGACCGGTCGCACGCTGTCGCTGCCGCGCCATTGCGCTGGAGTCGCGGGGGCCGCGCCACCGGCCGACTCGGCTCGCACGAGGGTGCCGCTGCAGGCGCCGAGGACGAGCTCGTGGAGCCGGAACGCGACGTCGTCGGAAGCGCTGATGTAGAACGACAGCCGATCGACGCCGAGCTGGTCGAAGCGGAGGCCGCCGCCGCAGCGCAGGCGCATGCGCAGGCCGCCGCGCGTGCCGAGAAGCTGCGGCAGCTTGGCGGCGGCGAGGTCGGGCGCGAAGCTGAAGTACTGCACGCTCGCGAGCTCGATCGGCCAGAGCACGACTTCGTGCGCTGTCGTGAACTCGCAGTGCGTGTCCTGGCCGCGCGCGATCTCGGACGAGAGCGCGCTGCCTCGCGGCACCGCGTGGCCGCGGACCAGGTTGGGGTCGGCCGGATCGACGCCGAAGCGCGCGACCATCATCGACGGCAGCGGCGCGAGGAAGTTCGGGTAGGTCGCCTCGAGCAGGTGCGCGATCAGCCGGGGCTGCTCGGCCTCGAGCTTGAGCTGCACGCGCGCGGTCAGAAAGGCGAAGCCCTCGAGCAGCCGCTCGACGTAGGGATCGGTGACTTCCATGCCTTCCATGCCCAGGCGCGAGGCGATCTTCGGGAATTCGCGCGCGAACTCGGCGCCGACTTCGCGCAGGTGCGACAGCTCGTCGCTGTAGAGGCGAAGGAGGCGGGGATCCATGCCGTCACTTCGCCTTCGACGGGACGACGCTGGCGAGGTCGCGCACCTCGACCTGACCGGCTTCGAGGTCGAGCTGCGTGCGCAGCAGGATCTCGAGCGGCACCGGCTGCGACCAGAGATGGCCGCGGATCTCGAAGTCGATCACGTTGTGCGTGTCGAGGACGGTGGCCGACTCCTGCGCCCGCACCTCCAGCGTGTCGGGGAGGATGCGCGGCTCGAAGCGCAGGATCGCCTGGCGAATCGTCGTCTCGAGAACGCTGACGTCGAGCTTGGACGCGAGCTGCCCCGACAACGGCGGCAGGCCGAAATTGAGGACGCTGTCGGCGAGCATCGGGTACGGCTCGGCCGCTTCGCCGAGCGGCTGGACGGAGTTGAACAATGCGCCGAGATCGCGCAGCACGGCCTCGCGCAGCTGCGACTTCGACATCACGCGATGCGATTCGGCTTCCTTGCGGTCTTCGGGACGGTCGTCAGTCAGTCGGTCGAGCAGGGCCGGCTGCAGGCGATTGCGCACGTCGACCGACATGGCGATCGATCAGCCCTGCGCCGGCGCCGGATCGAAGACGATGTCGCGCGTTTCGAGCAGGCCCAGTTCGGTGCCGCTGGTGGTCAGGATGCGCTGACCGAGGCCACGGTACTGCTCCGGGCCGATCGGCAGCCACTCGGTCCTGCGCGCCATCTGCAGGCCGGCGTCGCCTTCGGCGGCGGTGCCGGGATAGCGCGTGGGCACGAGCGCCACGGTGTCCCCGCCGTTGACGAACCACAGGTGCGCAGGTGCCCACACGAGGTCGCGCAGATCGGCAGGCGCTTCGATGCTCGCCTTGGCCAGCGCACTGAACGGAACCCACGCGTAGCGGCCGTTGATGACCGCCTCGAGCACGGGGCCGAGGCGCGAATCGGCGTCGGCGATCCACTCGAACGCGCTGCCGCCCAGGCTGCCCGACGAGGTCGGCGCCGCTTCGAGCGCGTCGGCGCGAAGGCGGGCCGCGAGCGCGCTGTCGCCGCGTGCATCGGCCCCGAGGGCCTCGACCAGCGGCGCGACCCACGATTGCGGCTGGCCGAACAGCATCGGCGTCGTCTTGCCAGCGAACACCGCTTCGCGCACCGCCTCGCACTTGAGCGCCTCGCGGTAGGTGTTGACCATCGGCAGCGTCGCCGCATCCAGCTCGCCGCAGAGCTCCAGCTGGCTCAGCGCGCGCTGCCACTGGCCGAGGACGCAAAGAAGCTGGAAGAGGAAGACGCGCAGCGCCGGATCGGCGGAGCGCTCGCGAACACGCTTCTGCAGCAGCTCGAGCGCCCCTGCCGGGTCGCCCTGGGCGAGCAGTTGCTCCGGGGTGGCCGTCGTCATCACACCGACAGCACTTCGTCGGAGAACGACGTCGACGCGCCGCTGATGCCGGAGCCTTGCTGGCGCTTGTACTCGACGTCGATCTTGGTGTAGGCCAGGCCCACGGTCTCGGTCGGCTCGCCCCGGTCGTTGACATCGAGGTCGATCGCGACCACCCGCGCATGGGCGAGGCGCATCGTGTAGTAGTCGAGCGCGTCGCCGCCGGCCTTGCGAATCGTCAGCTTGGCTTCCTTGACCTCGTCGTTGGTTGCCAGCGCAGAAAGCAGGCCCGTCGACGAGCAGTCGATGCCCTTGACGATGACGAGGTGCTTGTACTGGCGCCGGCCGGTCGCTGCCGTCGAGCCGATCGCCGTCGCCGCCGCCACGCCCCAGGTCCAGGAGCGCACCTCGATGTCGTCGACGTGGCCGGCGGTGGTGACCTCTCCCTTGATCTTGCCGGCGCGCTTGGTCTGCACATGCAGGAACATGTCGGCGTCCGAGGCGGCGGTCGGCAGCTTCGTCGACATCAGCTCACTCCTTCAAGGCGGCAGGCACGAAGGGCCCACGCAGGCGCCTTCGGCATTCCGCCGAGATCACAAGCGCATCTCGGCGGACCATGGCAACGGCTCGTCAGACCTTCTTGTTGGTCGTCACGTCCCAGCCACCGACGACTTCGCCGCCGAGCGAGCCGTCCGGCTTCTGTTCCTTGTACTTGTATTCGATCTTTCCGTAGTTCAGCGACACCTGATCCATCGGGATGACGTCGGAGCCGGCCGATCCGCCCGTCTGGAACGAGCTGACGAGGAGCGGCGACAGCACGATCGTCAGAAACTCCTGCTGGTCCTTGCCCGCCTTTCGGCAGACCAGCGTCGCCTTCTTGAGGTGCTCGCCGGTGCAGCACGACGTGAAGAGCTTGGCCGATGCCTTGTCGACCTTCTTGACGAAGTGGAAGTCGTTCAGCGCGACCTTGCCGGTGCCGCCGCCCCCGCCGCTGCTGAACGAGCCGGCGTTGACGCCGCCGAAGCTCCAGGACTCGAGCTCGATCTCGCCCTTGTGCTTGTCGTCGGTGGACTCACCGTCGACGCCTTCGATCTTCAGGAAATAGTCTACGTGTGCCATGGTGTGAGCCTTTGTGGGTATAGCGCCGTGATGGATCAGTGCTCAAGCACACTCGACGCGCATGTGCTTGCTCGGCCGTCAGGCGGCCTTCTGTGACGGCAGCTTGGACACCAGCCGGAGCGACACGGTGAGCCCCTCGAGCTGGTAGTGGGGACGAAGGAACATCTTCGACGAGTAGTAGCCCGGATTGCCCGGGATTTCCTCGACGGTGACCTCGGCAGCCGCCAGCGGCTTCTTCGCCTTGGTCTCCTCGGACGAGTTGGCAGGGTCGCCGTCGACATAGTTCATGATCCACTTGTTCAGCCAGCGCTGCATGTCGTCGCGCTCCTTGAACGAGCCGATCTTGTCGCGCACGATGCACTTCAGGTAGTGCGCAAAGCGCGAGCAGGCGAACAGGTAGGGCAGGCGAGCGGCGAGGTTGGCGTTGGCCGTCGCGTCCGGATCGTCGTACTCGTCGGGCTTTTGCAGCGACTGCGCGCCGATGAAGGCGGCGAAGTCCGAGTTCTTGCGGTGGACCAGGGGCATGAAGCCGTTCTTGGCGAGCTCTGCCTCGCGCCGGTCGCTGATCGCGATCTCGGTGGGGCACTTCATCGCCACGCCGCCTTCGTCGGTGGGGAACGTGTGCGTCGGCAGGCCCTCCACCGCCCCGCCCGACTCGACGCCGCGGATCCGCGTGCACCAGCCGTACATCTTGAACGAGCGATTGATGTTGACCGCCATCGCGTAGGCAGCGTTCGACCAGGCATAGGCGCCGTGCTCGCCGCCCGCCGTCTCCTCCTCGAAGTTGAACTCCTCGACCGGGTTCGTCTTGGCGCCGTAGGGCAGCCGCGCGAGGAACCGCGGCATCGCCAGACCCACGTAGCGCGCGTCCTCGGAAGAACGCAGCGAGCGCCAGGCGGCGTACTCGGGCGTCGTGAAGATCTTGGTCAGGTCGCGCGGATTGGCCAGCTCCTGCCACGAGGTCATCTGCATCAGGCTCGGGCTGGCCGCCGCCATGAAGGGCGCATGCGCGGCCGCCGCCACCTTGCTCATCTCGCCGAGCAGCTCGACGTCCGGCGGGCTGTGATCGAAGTAGTAGTCGCCGATCATGCAGCCGAAGGGCTCCCCGCCGAACTGGCCGAACTCCTCCTCGTAGACCTTCTTGAAGAGCGGGCTCTGGTCCCAGGCCGTGCCCTTGTAGCGCTTCATCGTCTTGCCGAGGTCGAGCTTCGAGATGTTCATCACCCGGATCTTCAGCATCTCGTCGGATTCGGTGTTGTTGACGAGATAGTGCAGGCCGCGCCAGGCGCTTTCCAGCTTCTGGAAGTCCTCGTGGTGGAGGATGGCGTTGACCTGCTTGGACAGGCGCTTGTCGAGCTCGGCGATCATCGCCTCGATCGACATCACGACATCGCTGCCGATCAGATTGGTCTGCGAGAGCGCCTGCTGGGCAAGCGTCAGGACAGCCTGCTCGACCGCCGACTTCGCGTCGTCGGACTTGGGCTTGAACTCCTTCTTCAGCAACGAGGCAAACTCGTTGCCCTGGTACTCGATGCCCTGCAGCGCAGAGGCTGGGTTGACTGCTTCTTCGGCCATGGTCGATCTCCGCTGTGCGTGGGAAGTTATTGGGCCGGGGTCTCGGGCTTCCTGGCATCGGCCAGCGACTTGAGCAGCGCCTCGTCCTTGATGACCTTGGCGATCAGCTCCTCGGCGCCCGTCTTGCCGTCCATGTAGGTGACCAGGTTGGCCAGCTGCTGACGAGCCTCGAGCAGCTGCTTCAGCCCCTCGACCTTCTGCGCCACGGCGGCGGGAGAGAAATCGTCCATGCTCTCGAACGTGATGTCGACGGCCAGGTTGCCCTCGCCGGTCAGCGTGTTCGGCACCTGGAAGGCGACGCGTGGCTTCATCGACTTCATTCGCGCGTCGAAGTTGTCGACGTCGATCTCGAGGAACTTGCGATCGGCGACAGGCGGCAACGGCTCGCTCGGCTTGCCGGACAGATCGGAGAGCACGCCCATGACGAACGGCAGCTGCACCTTCTTCTCGGCGCCGTAGAGCTCGACGTCGTACTCGATCTGCACTCGCGGCGCGCGGTTGCGCGCGATGAATTTCTGGCTGCTCGTTGCCATGGGATCTCCTGTCGTGGCTAGGTGTTTCCGGTGCCTGCAAGCTTCTCGACCTGGCTCAGGCCGTCGGGAGCGAGGTCACGGATGATGTCGATGAAGCTCTTGCTCATCAACCGTTGCGCCCGCCGGATCAGCAGCGGCGCGGGGTTGCTGGGCTCGTTCCGCTCGATCCATTCGCAAACGCGCTCGAGAGCGCGGCTCGCATCCTCCCGCGAGTTGATCGTCCCCGGGGCGCGGTCGGCCGACGCGGCGGCAGCCGCTGGCGCATCGGCGACCGCTTGGCCGCCGGCCGCCTTGCGGCCGGCGTCGGCGACGCGCTGCAGCAGCTTCTTGAGCGGCGCGAGGTCGGGACCCTGGCTCGCCTCGAGGTGGCGCTCGAGCGCGCTCGACAAGGCTTGCGCCGACTCGTAGCCCGCCTGCATCGTCGCGGCGAGCTCCGGTGTGTCGGCGAGCGAGCCGGCGACGGCCTGAACGATGCCGTCTTCGGTCGGAACGCTTTCTCCGGGCAACGGGTCGCCCGATCCGAAGCCGAGCTCGATCTCGCGAACCGTCAGCGCGCCGCGCTTGCCGCTCAGGCTGGCCGCGCGCAGGTCGGCCATGCCGGCATCGGGACCGGCGAGCGCGACGAGCGCCATCACGCGCGCGGTCGGGTCGTTGTTGTCGCTCGCGTCGAGGGCAGGATGAACATGGGCCCAGTGCTGGTCGACCAGTCCCTGGACGAGGCGCAGCCCGCTCACCGCGCCGGCAAGTCCTCTCAGCCGCGCGCCGCTGCGGGCGAGCCAGACGGCGACGCGCAGGTCGCGGGTACGCGTCGCGAGCTGCGCCGCGTGCTCGCGCACCGTCGGCCAGTCGGGGGGCTCGGCCGGGTAGACCTTGTCCCCGTACTGACGCTCGGGCTTGCCCTCTCCGGCCTGCAGCATGGCCTGGAATGCGGGGTCGTATTCGAGGTCAGGACCGCAAGGGGACTCCGCCGAGATCGGCGCAAGGAGAGTGTCCAGTTCGGGTTCAGCCATTCGGCATTGCGCTCGGGGTCGTCGCCTCGGCGCACTCTAGGCATCGATCGGCGCGGCGGCAGCGGTCGAAAGTCATGTCGGCTCGATACGCGGGATGACGTGTGTCGTCGAGCGCTGCGCCGGGTTCACCGGAACAGGCTTACCAGGTGCGCCCGCGAGCGCACGTCGAGCGCGAGCAGCAGCGAAGACACGTAATTCTTGACCGTGCCGAGCGACAGCCGCATCGAGTTGCTGATCTCCTGGTTGTTGCAGCCCGACAGCACCAGCTCGAGGATCTCGAGGTGGCGCGGCCCGAGCTGGGCGACGCGGTCGTACATCGACGAGGCCGGCATGCGCGGGAAAAGCGCCTTGTTGGCGGCGAACCCCGGCCGGGCGGGCCCCGCCTGCGGCCAGAGGAGTGCCGACAGGGTACCGAGGATCTCGGCGGCGACCGCGCCCTTGGGGACGTAGCCGACGGCCCCCAGCGCCTGCGCCTGGCGAATCACGAACTCGTCCTGGGTCGCGCTGAATACCGCGATCCGTGCCTGCGGAAACTCCTGGACGAACTGGCGCAAGCCCTGCAGGCCCTTGCAATCGGACAGATTGAGATCGAGCAGGACCGCATCGATATCGGCCTCGCGGCCGTAGATATCGAGCGCTTCGCGCAGCGTGCTCGCCTCGAGCCATTCGAGGGGCACGCCGAGGAGCTCGGTGTAAAGCGCCTTAGCGCCGTAGCGGACGAGCTCGTGGTCGTCGACGAGGAGGAGCTTTCGCTGCCATCCGGCGCCCTGCCGCGGCGTCGATGGCGATATCGGCGCCACATCGTGGCGCGCAACCCCTGTCGCGTACATGAGGACCCCCGATCGTGGAGTTTCGATTCGCGCCTCCGGCCGAATAAGCGCCAAGGCGTCACGCGGCGGCGAAATCGAATCGCGATATTAGGCGCGACCGCCCTGCTTTGCACCACTAAAAGTAGGGATGGGCAGGACGTGCGCGCCAGCGCGATGGATTCGTCGAAGCGATTCGATATGCTGTCCCAGACGATGACGCGATACCTTATCGAAACCCTCCTTGCTTTCCGGCCCTAGCCGTGCAGGTCGCTCGCGTCCACCCTCCGCACGGCGCCTCCGACGAGGGCCGGCGCGAGGCGCCGGCGACGCGCGCCGGGATCGAACGACTCTTCCAGCACACCGCCACGACGACGCTCGCCGGCGTGGTCGTCGCCTTGTGCGCCTGGCTGCTCTTCTACCGGCACCGGCCCGCCCTGCAGGTGCTCGCCTGGGCGCTGCTGATCCATGGGGCGCAGGCAGCGACGCTGGCGTTGCACATCGCCTTTCGACGCGACGCGGGCGCGCAGACGAGCGCTTCGGCCTGGCAGCGCCGACATCGGATTTGCCTGGCTGCGACAGCGACGGCCTGGGGAATCGCGCCGGTCTTGCTGATGGCGCCCGACGATCTCGCCTACGCGGCCTTGCTCGCCCTCGTGCTGCTCGGCGTCGCGGTCGTCGGCGCCAACGCCAATGCGACCGATCGACCGTCGATCTACCTGTGGCTCGCGCCGATCGCCGTGCCGCTGCCGCTGGTACTGCTCTGGCACGGAGGCGATGCCTACCTGGCGCTCGCCGTCATCGCCCTCGCCTGGATGGCCGTTCACCTGCGCCTGGCGCTGGCGCAGAACCATCTGCTCAGCAGCACCCTGCAGGCGCAGCTCGACAACGCCGCGCTCGTCGAGCGGCTGCACCAGCAGATGGAGCTGACGGCGCAGGCGAGCCGGGAAAAGAGCCAGTTCCTCGCCTCGGCGAGCCACGACCTGCGCCAGCCGCTGCACGCCCTGAGCTTCTTCGGAGCGACGCTCGAGCGGCGCATGGCGCGGTCCGTCGACCAGCCGCTCATCTACAACATGATGCGATCCATCGAGGCGCTCGACAAATCGTTCGGCGCGATCCTCGACATCTCCAAGCTCGACGCCGGCGCGGTCGAGCCGCACGTCCAGTCGTTTCCGATCCGCGACCTGTTCCGGCGCCTCCAGATGAGCTTCGCGGGCCAGGCCGAGGAGGCCGGCCTGCAGCTGCGCTTCCGCCCCGCGGACAGGGTCGTGACGAGCGACCCGCAGCTGCTCGAGCGCATCCTCGCCAACCTCGTCCAGAACGGCCTGCGCTACAGCCGCCCGGGCGCCGGGGTGCTGGTCGCGGCCCGGCGGCGGCGAAGCGGCGTGAGCCTCGAGGTGTGGGACGCCGGCATCGGCATCAGCGAGGCGGAGCTGCCGAAGATCTTCGCCGAGTTCTACCAGGTCGCCAACCCGGAGCGCGATCGCGGCAAGGGCCTCGGGATGGGGCTGGCGATCGTCAAGCGGCTGAGCGAGCTGCTCGGCCACGAGCTCACCGTGCGTTCGCGCCCGGGTGCCGGCAGCGTCTTCCGGGTCTGGGTGTCGCGCGTCCAGGCGCCGCAGATGGACGAGTTCACGGTCGGGGCCGAGACGTTGCCGGGCGCGCTCGACGACACCCGGGCGGTCCTGCTGCTCGACGACGAGGAAGCGGTCCGCACCAGCGTCGGCGAGCTCCTCGCCGAGTGGGGCTACGAGGTCATCGCCGTCGCGACGACGGCGGAGGCGCTCGCGGCAGCGCGGGCGCGGGAAGGGCTGGTCGACGTCATCGTCTCCGACCTCCGCCTGCGCGACGGCGAAGACGGCCTGCGCGCGATCGAGCAGATCCGCCAGGTTTGCGGCTTCGCCGTTCCGGCGATCCTCGTCACCGGCGACACCGCGCCCGACCAGGTGCTGCGCGTGCACGAGAGCGGCCACATCGTGCTGTACAAGCCGGTCCAGCCCAAGGAGCTGCTCACCGTCCTGAGGAAGCTCGCCTGACGGGCATCCGGTTCCGAGTCCGTCCCCAGTCCCGTTCCAACCCCGCTCGAGTCCCGCTCGAGTTCCGTTTCGAGCCAGGCGAACGGCGCCGCTATCGCCCGAGCCAGAAGTCGGCGAAGCCGGTCAGGTCGTCGTGGACCGACTTGGCCAGCGCGAGCTCGACGCCTTCGTTCGGGCTGCCGTTCGGCCCCCGCAGGACGAGCGCCGTGTGGACCTGCGCGGGAACGCCGCGCATGTAGGGCAGGTAGTCGTCGACGAAGGCTTCGGGGCCGAGCGCCGCGATCGCGTCGGCCTTGGGACTCCGCTCGCCGGGCGCGTTGCCGGTGGCGATGACCCGCTCGATTGGGAAGCCGTGATCGCGCAGGTTGCGCAGCCGGGCGGACTGGTGCTCCAGGTCAAGCGCGGAGACGCAGACCAGGTCGTAGCCGGCGTCATGGAGCCGCTGACAGGCGGCGACGGCACCTTCGATCGCCGGAACCGACGACCAGAACTGCTCGTCGAAGTGGCGCCTGAAGTGCAGGCGTCGCTCCTCGTCGAGGCGATCGACCTGCCAGCGGTCGATCGGCCAGTAGGCGAGCGGGTCGCGCTCGGCCGGCGCGCTGCCGAACGCGCGGGCCCAGGCCCCGGCATAGCCGAGGTGGAAGTCGAGAAGGACGCCATCGGCGTCGAGAGCGATCAGGGGACGCGCCATGGCGGCACTCTAGCGAACGCCCCCGAAGGGCGCTGTCTCGAGAAAGACGCCGCCGCCCTTGAAAGGGCCGGCGCCGTCCCCCATAATCGCGCTGCTAGCACTCAAAACAGGTGAGTGCTAATACATCGCAGCGGCTGGCGGCGGGAATCGCCCAAAAGCGGCCACTGACCCATCCGCAAGGAATTCGACCCCTCAAGGAGATGCCATGAACCTTCGTCCGTTGGCCGATCGCGTGATCGTCAAGCGCGTGGAGCAGGAAACCAAGACCGCCTCGGGAATCGTCATCCCCGACAACGCCGCAGAAAAGCCCGACCAGGGCGAAGTTCTGTCGGTCGGCCCCGGCAAGCGCAACGAGCGCGGCGACATCGTCTCGATGAACGTCAAGAAGGGCGACCGCGTCCTCTTCGGCAAGTACAGCGGCCAGACCGTCAAGGTCGATGGCGACGAGCTCCTGGTGATGCGCGAGGAAGACCTCTTCGCCGTCGTCGAGAAATAAGCAGCAGGCAACGGAGATACAGAGATGGCAGCAAAAGACGTTTCATTCGGCGGTGACGCCCGCGCGCGCATGGTCGAGGGTGTGAACATCCTCGCCAACGCGGTCAAGGTCACCCTCGGCCCGAAGGGCCGCAACGTGGTCCTCGAGCGTTCGTTCGGCGGCCCGACCGTCACCAAGGACGGTGTCTCGGTCGCCAAGGAGATCGAGCTCAAGGACAAGCTCCAGAACATGGGCGCGCAGATGGTCAAGGAAGTCGCTTCCAAGACCAGCGACATCGCCGGCGACGGCACGACGACGGCGACGGTGCTCGCGCAGGCGATCGTCCGCGAAGGCATGAAGTACGTCGCCGCGGGCATGAACCCGATGGACCTGAAGCGCGGCATCGACAAGGCCGTCACCGTGCTCGTCGAGGAGCTGAAGAAGCAATCGAAGCCGACGACGACCTCGAAGGAAATCGCCCAGGTCGGCACGATCTCGGCGAACAGCGACGAGGAAGTCGGCCGGATCATCGCCGACGCGATGGACAAGGTCGGCAAGGAAGGCGTCATCACCGTCGAGGACGGCAAGTCGCTCGCCTCCGAGCTCGAAGTCGTCGAGGGCATGCAGTTCGACCGCGGCTACCTCTCGCCCTACTTCATCAACAACCCCGACAAGCAGGTCGCTGCGCTCGACAACCCGTTCGTGCTGCTGTTCGACAAGAAGATCAGCAACATCCGCGACCTCCTGCCGACCCTCGAGCAGGTGGCCAAGTCGGGCCGCCCGCTCCTGATCGTCGCCGAGGAAGTCGAAGGCGAAGCGCTGGCGACCCTGGTCGTCAACACGCTGCGCGGCATCCTCAAGGTCGTCGCCGTCAAGGCGCCGGGCTTCGGTGATCGTCGCAAGGCCATGCTCGAGGACATCGCGATCCTGACCGGCGGCAAGGTCATCGCCGAGGAAGTCGGCCTGACGCTCGAGAAGGTGCAGCTGGCCGACCTCGGCCAGGCCAAGCGCGTCGAGGTGGGCAAGGAGAACACGACGATCATCGATGGCGCCGGCGCCGCGGGCGACATCGAGGCGCGCGTCAAGCAGATCCGCGTCCAGATCGAGGAAGCGACGAGCGACTACGACAAGGAAAAGCTCCAGGAGCGCGTGGCCAAGCTGGCCGGCGGCGTGGCGCTG
The DNA here is from genome assembly GCA_035456045.1 of Caldimonas sp. GTDB lineage: Bacteria > Pseudomonadota > Gammaproteobacteria > Burkholderiales > Burkholderiaceae_C > Schlegelella_A. The sequence goes on along the minus strand of DATIDZ010000059.1, from coordinate 7,647 downwards.
ATCAAGGTCGGTGCCGCCACCGAGACCGAGATGAAGGAGAAGAAGGCGCGCGTCGAAGACGCCCTGCACGCGACGCGTGCCGCGGTGGAAGAAGGCATCGTCGCCGGCGGCGGCGTGGCGCTCCTGCGCGCCAAGCAGTCGGCGGGAACGATCAAGGGCGACAACGGCGACCAGGAAGCCGGCATCAAGCTGATCCTGCGCGCGATCGAAGAGCCGATCCGCATCATCGTCCAGAATGCCGGTGACGAGCCGAGCGTCGTGGTCGCGGCCGTCCTCGCCGGCAAGGGCAACTACGGCTTCAATGCGCAGAACGGGCAGTACGGCGACATGATCGAGATGGGCATCCTCGACCCGACGAAGGTCACGCGCACGGCGCTGCAGAACGCGGCCTCGGTCGCCTCGCTGATGCTGACGACCGAAGCGATGATCTCCGAAGCGCCGAAGGAAGAGTCGGCCGGCGCCGGCGGCGGCATGGGCGGCGGCATGGGCGGCATGGGTGGCATGGGCGGGATGGACATGTGATCACCCGGGCCGGATCGCCTGATCCGGACTGTTGAAAGGGGCTGCTTCGGCAGCCCCTTTTTCATTGGTGTCGTTCGTCACGCTGCGCCGCCGGCAGTGCGCTTCGCCAGGGAAGCGCGCGAGATAATCGAGACACTCCGCTCCCGCCTGCGCATGTCGATCGCTCCGATCCTGCAACGCTTCATCGATGACGAACTGGCCCTGGCGCCCGCGCTGATCGGGCGCGTCGTCGCCGGCACGATCCAGTTGCTCGGTCCCTCGAAGGAGATGGCGGGCGGCAGCGAGCGGAACCACTACGCCGACATCGTCACTGCGCTGCAGGGGAAGGGGCCGCTCTACGAGAAGACGTTCATCGACTCGCTGCGCCGCCAGATCGCGCAGGACCTCGACACGGCCTCGCACGAAAGCGGCGGCGAAGCCAAGGGCGACAGTCTCGGTCTCGAGCTGATGGACGAATCGCGCGTCGAGGTCGACATCGAGATCTCGCGCGCGATGCAGCTCATCGACAGCACCGCCGAATGGGAGCTGCGCGAGCTCCAGGCCTTCACGTCGACGCTGGTGGGCCTCGACCACGTGACGGCCGAGTCCAATCCGTTTCGGCCGCTCGTCTACGCGACCGCGCTGTGGGAGGCCGCCTGCGCCGTCGTCGCTCCGCAAGCGCAGCGCGCGATCGTCCTGCGGACCTCGGCCGGCGTCGCCGCCGGGCTGCTCAAGAACGCAGCTGCGGCGGCGTCGACGCGGCTGGAAGCGCAAGGCGTCGAGCCCGGCCTGTATCGCACCGTCGTGCTGCCGTCGGGGTCGGCGTCGGGATTCGGGCGTCCGGTCGCCGAGCCGCCGCGCCAGGGTGCGCTGAGCGCGCTGCTCTCGCGCATGCCGGACCCGGCAGCGGCGGAGGGCGACGGCGTGAGCCAGCGTCTGGCGCCGCTGAGCGGTGGCGGCCAGCGCGCGACGACGTCGGCCGGCGGTGCCGGCATCGGCCAGGGCCGCCGCGAGCCGGCGCGGCCGCGCAGCCCCGAGCTCGAGCAGGCGCTGCTGCGGCTCGACGAGCTGCTGCGCCACCCGGCGCTCGACAGCGCGCGTCCGGGACGCGGTTCGCCGGGCGATCGGATCGCCGAGCACCACTCCGCCGTCTTGGCGAGCGCGAGCGAGCCGGTCGATCGACAGGTGATCGAGCTCGTCACGCGACTGTTCGAATCGCTGCTCGCCGATTCGCTCCTGCCGGCAGCGTTTCGCCCGGTCATCTCGCGAATGCAGGTCGCGGCACTGCGCCTCTGCCTGGCCGAGCACGCGGCGCTCGATTCGTTCGAGCACCCGGTCTGGCGCCTCCTCGACCGCATCGGCGAGACCAGCCAGGGCTACTCGCGCAGCGAGGATCCGCGCCTGTCGAGCTTCCACGCCTTTGCCGCCGCCGTCGCCGAGGAGATGGCCGGCGGCGCCTCGCCCGACACCGCGCTGTTCCGACGCGGCCTCAACCGCATCGACATCTTTCTGTCGGAGCAATTGCAGGCCCAGCTGCGCGCCGCCCACGTCGACATCGACGCGCTCCAGCTCGCCGAGCGCCGCGACGTCCTGCAGCACCACCTGACCCAGCGCATCACCGACCAGATGGTCGCGGTGCGCACGTCGCCGACGATCCGCCGTTTCATCACCGGTGCATGGGCGCGGGTGATCGCCGACGACATGCTGCGCCACGGCGAGCAGTCGGAGGCGACCATGAGCGCCCTCAAGACGGTCGACGACCTGCTGTGGAGCGTGAAGATTCCGGATCATCCGCAGAGCCGGCAGCGGCTGATCGCCCTCCTGCCCGGCCTGCTGCAGCGGATCCGCAGCGGCATGGAAGCCATCGCCCTGCCAGCCGCCGAGCAGCAGGCCGTCCTCGACGAGCTGATGGCGATCCACACCGAGGCGCTTCGTCCCGGCACGCGCACGCCCGGTACGGCCGGCGCGCCGACGGCGGAGGAGATCGTGCAGCGCATGCGCGAGGAGGTCGTTCCCGACGCCGGACCGGCACGCAGCTTCAGCGACTCGGTGATCGATCTGTCCTCGATGGAAACCGTGCCCGTCGAGCACCTGCCCTCCGGGGGCGGCGGCGTCGACGACGATCCCTCCAAGCGGATCGAGGCGCTGCGCGTCGGCGATCGCCAGCGCGTCTTCCTCCACGGCCGCTGGAGCCGTGTGCAACTGCTTTGGCGGAGTGACCGGAGCCTCTTCTTCCTGTACGCGGGCGAGTCACCGGCGCGCACGCATTCGATCACGCGCCGCGCCCTCGAGCGGCTGAGCTCGGCCGGCCTGGTCCAGCCGATCGAGGCGAGGCCGCTGGTTCAGCGTGCGGTCGATCGGATGATGCGCGACATCTCGCCGCGCGCCTGACCAGACGCTCGGACGTCAGCGCGCGAGCGCGCTCTCGATCTCGGCGGCAACGAAGGCCGGACGCTCGTGCACGATCCAGTGGGTCGCGCCGGGAACGCGGACGATGCGCAAGTCGGGGACGTACGCGTCGAGGCCGTCGAGCAGCGCCACCGGCAGGGCGATGTCGTCTTCGGCCCAGATGACCAGCGTCGGCACGCGCGACGTCACCGCGGCCGGCGCGAACTCGATCTTCATCACGGGGTCGTCGGCGCCGAGCGGCGGCCGCAGCGGCGAGGCGCGGTAGTAGTTGCAGCCGCCGCGCAGGCTCGTCGCCCAGACCGCGCGATAGCGGTCGCGCATCTCGTCGGTCAGCCAGCCGCCGCCCTCGCGGGCTCCGTCGGCCGCGCCCATGTTCGTGAAGAACGGCCACAGGCGCGCGAAGTCGTTCTCGCCGAGGAGCGCTTCCGCGTCCGGGCGGCAGAGGAAGTTCATGTACGCGCTCGCCTTCTGCTGCGCCGGGGTGCTGCGAAGCTCGCGCAGGAAGGTCGCCGGATGCGGCGAGTTGATGATGACCAGGCGCCGGATCGCCTCCGGCCGCTGCGCGGCGAGCCCCCATGCGAGCGCCCCGCCCCAGTCGTGCGCGACCAGCGCGGCGAGCGTGCCGCCGAGCGAGTCGATGAGCGAGGAGATGTCGCCGATCAGGTGCTTGGCGCGATACGCCTCGACGTCCGGCGGCGCCGACGAGCGCTCGTAGCCGCGCAGGTTCGGCGCGACGCAGCGGTAGCGGTCGGCGAAGTGCTCGAGCAGCTCGTCCCAGACGAACGCCGCCTCGGGAAAGCCGTGCAGGAAGACGAGGACAGGATCGCCGCGCCGGCCCGCGGCCCGGCAACTGAGGTCGATGCCGTTGCCGAGCGAGATCGAATAGGTTTCGATCACGGCGCGTCCCGATGCGACCATGAGTAGAGGACCCGCGCCGCGTCGTCGACACCGGCCCGGCTGAGCGACGAGAACGGCGTCAGCGCCACGTCGCTCTGCTCGGACGCGACCTCGCCGAGCACGTCGCCGGCCGCCTGCAGGGCGGCGGCCGTCTCCCGCTTGTTCAGCTTGTCGACCTTGGTCAGCAAGGCGAGCAGCTTGACCGACCCGTTGGCAAGCCGCGGCGCGACGAAGTCGAGCAGCTTCCTGTCGATGTCGGTGAAGCCGAGGCGCGAGTCGACGAGGACGACGATCGCGCTCAGGCTGCGCCGCACGGCGAGGTAATCGGCCATCACTTCCTGCCAGCGCAGCTTGGCGTTGCGCTCGACCGCGGCGTATCCGTAGCCGGGCAGGTCGGCAAACAGCGCATCGGCCGAGAGCTTGGGGCCGAGCTCGAACAGGTTGATGTGCTGCGTGCGGCCCGGCGTCTTCGAGGCGAAGGCGAGGCGCTTCTGCTGCGTCAGCACGTTGATCGCGGTCGACTTGCCGGCGTTCGAGCGACCGACGAAGGCGATCTCGGGCAGCTCGGTGACGGGCAGCTCGGCGAGCGCGCTGGCGGTGGTGAGGAAGCGCGCGGTGTGGGTCCAGGCGAGGGCGCGGCGCGTTTCTGCGTCGTCCTGGCCTGCCGCTTCCGATCGCGCCGCAGAAGTCGGCATGGGGGTGCTCGCCGTCGTCGTGAAGCGCTCATTGTAAAATCGCTGGCTTTGGCACGAGAACCTGGCGCCTACATGAAGCCCGCATCGCGTTTGCTCTGTTCAGTGGCCCTCGCTTTCGCGGCCGGTGCGCCGCATGCCGCCGAGACCGCCCCGAGCGCGCCCGAGCCGGCCAAGGGCGCAGCGATCTCCGCCTCGGTGTGCGCCGCCTGCCACACGAACGACGGCTCGCGCGGCATCGCCGCCAACCCGATCCTCCAGGGCCAGCACCCCGACTACCTCGTCAAGCAGCTCACCGAATTCAAGGCCGGCAAGCGTGACAACGCGGTCATGAAGGCCATGGCTTCGCCGTTGAGCGAAGCCGACATGAAGAACGTCGCTGCGTTCTACGCAGGCAAGCAGGCCAAGCCCGGCTTCGCGAAGAACAAGGACCTGGTCGCCATCGGCGAGAAGATCTATCGCGGCGGGATCGCCGATCGCAGCGTTCCGGCGTGTTCGGGGTGCCACGGTCCGAGCGGTGCCGGGATCCCGGCCCAGTACCCGCGCCTGTCGGGCCAGCACGCCGACTACGTCGAGGCGCAGCTGGTGGCGTTCCGCGGCGGCGTGCGGCGCAACAACCCGGCGATGGCGGCGATCGCGGCCAAGCTGAACGACCGCGAGATCAAGGCCGTCGCCGACTACGTCGCCGGCTTGCGCTGATCGGCCGCGGTCGTCGCCGCGGCCGGCTCCGGCTTGAGCAGGAGCACGTCGACGCCGTAGAGCTTGGCGAGCGCGGCCAGCTTCGCCGGGACGCCGCGGACGACGAAAGCGCGACCCCAGGCGACCGCGAGCCGCTCGATCTCGAGCAGCACCGCCAACGCCGCCGAATCGAGCTGCTGCAGCGAGCCTGCCTCGACGATCACCGGCGTTTCGCTGCCTTCGCTCTGCAGGGCCTGCTGCAGCATGCGCAGCGTCACCCGCGCCTCGCGCGAGGTGAGCGTCGCGGGCAGGAGCAGCATCAGCTCTTCGCGCCGGCCGCAGCAGCCGACTTGTTGCGCTCGGCCATCTTGGCGATCAGCCCGTCGATGCCGTTGGCGCCGATCTCCTGCGCGAAGCTGTTGCGATAGTTCTCGACCAGCCAGACGCCCAGCACGTTGACGTCGTAGATCTTCCAGCTGTCACCGGCCTTCTCGAGACGGTAGTCGAGCTGGATGGGATCGCCTTTGCCCTTGATCTCGGTGCGAACGACGACCTCGTTGTCGGTGGGCGCCGACCGCATCGGCCTGAGCTCGACGGTCTGCTCGGAGCTGACCTGCGCCAAGGCCCCGGAGTACGTGCGGACGAGCAGCAGCTTGAACTCGTCCTGGAGGCGCTTCTGCTGCTCGGGCGTCGCCTGGCGCCAGTAGCGGCCGACGGCGGACGCCGTCATGCGCTGGAAGTTGACGTACGGAAGGACCTTCTGATCGACGAGCGCGATCACCTTGCGGATGTCGCCGGCCTGGATGCTCTTGTCCGCCTTCACGGCGTCGAGGACGTCCGTGGAGACCTCCTTGATCAACGCTTCCGGGGCCTTGGCCTGCGCCTGCGCGCCGACGGCCGCGAAGGCAAGCACCGTCGCTGCCAGCCAGCGGATGGTTCGGGTCATGGTCATCTCGGGTTCCTTGAAGAATGAAGGGGTGGAGGGTGCGCGATGTCCAGGAACCTTGTTCGCTGAAGGGAGGCGCCTCGGTCTGTTAAACGCCCGAGCGGCACGGCGGGTTCACAGCACCCGCGGCGCCCGCACGGTCACCTCGACGCGGAAGCGGGTGCCGCGGGCGAAGCGGCGGAAGCGGGCAGTTCAGGCCGCGCCGGCGGGGCAGGTGCCGCGGTGGGCGGAGGAGCGACAGTGCCCCCCGCCGCGCCGGCGGCGGACGACGCGGCCTCTTCGGGCGGCTGGGGCGTCTCGGGCTCGTTGCCGTCGAAGACGAGGCTGCGCCGCCGCTGCAGGTAGGCGTCGCGAATGAAGGTGTACTTGTCGAGCGCGATGTCGTCGATCACGCGCGTCGCTCCGAGCAGATCGGCGCGGGTGTTGATGATCTGCAGCAGCGTGAGGCCGACCTGCGTGCCCGTGCCGTCGAAGAACGCGGGCGGCGTCGCGAGCCGATCGAGCGGCGTCGCCACCGTGTCGCGAACGGTGGAGGGCCCGAGGATCGGCAGGACGACGTAAGCGCCGGCGCCGACGCCGTAGCGGCCGAGCGTCTGGCCGAAGTCCTCGTAGTGATGCTCGAGTCCCATCTCGGAGGCGACGTCGAGGATGCCGAACAGGCCGAACAGCGTATTCGTTCCGACCCGCGTGGCGTCCTCGAAGCCGAGGGCGAACTTGCCCTGCAGCATGTTGTTGATCGCCGACCAGGCGTCGGAGAAGTTGTTGAAGAAGTTGGTGACGCTGCGACGCAGCGGCTGCGGAATGACGTCTGCATAAGCCGTCGCGACCGGCTTGAGCACGGCGTTGTCGAGGCCTTCGTTGAAGTTGAAGACCTTGCGGTTCCAGTTCTCCCACGGATCGAGTCGCTGGCCCGGCCCGCCGCGCCCTTCGCGAATCGTCGTGCAGCCCGACGTCGCCGCGAGCACGACAGCCATCGTGGCAAGGCGCCACGAAGGCACGCCAGGCCACGGCGAACATTTCATTTCTTGCCTCCGCTGCCGGCCGGCGCGGGCGCGGGCGCGCCGCCGGCATCTGCCGCCTTGCTGAACAGGAACTGGCTGATGAGGCTTTCCAGCACCACCGCCGATTGCGTCTGCTTGATGCTATCGCCCGCGGCCCACATCTTGTCCGAGGCACCCGGCTCGACGCCGATGTACTGATCGCCCAGCAGGCCCGAGGTGAGAATTCGCAGCGACGAATCGGAGGGGAACTGGACGTCGCGCTGGATCGCCAGCTCGACGACGCCCTGGTAGAGCTTCGGGTCGAGCTTGATCGAAGCGACCCGGCCCACGGTGACGCCGGCGCTGCGCACCGGCGCCCGCACCTTGAGCGCACCGATGTTGTCGAAGTAGGCGGTGATCGTGTACGTGTCGGCACCGCTGAAGCTGCCCAGGTTGGCTGCCTTCAACGCGAGGAAGACGACGCCGATCATGCCGAGCAGGACGAAGATGCCGACGAATGTCTCTATGCTTTTCTTGCCCATCG
>DATIDZ010000058.1:0-3717 GCA_035456045.1 Caldimonas sp. | reverse complement strand
GATCTTCGCGCTCGAGCAGGAGCATTTCTTCGCCAACACGTGGAGCTACGTCTGCCACGAGAGCCAGCTGGCGACCGCAGGCGACTACGTCACCCTCGAGATCGCCGGCCGGCCGCTCGTCGCCGTCCGCCACGACGACGGCAGCGTTCGCGTGCTGATGAACCGCTGCGCCCACAAGGGCGCTCGCGTGGTCAGCGCGCCGTCGGGCAACACCGGCAGGTTCTTCCGATGCCCGTACCACGCCTGGGCCTACAACACCGACGGCAGCCTGCGCGCGATCCCGCTCAGGAGCGGCTACGACAGCGCGCGCTTCGCCGAATGCGAGGCGTCGAAGGGGCTCGTGCCGGTGAAGCACGTCGAGTCGTACCGCGGCTTCGTGTTCTGCCGGCTGAGCGACGCCGGTCCCGACTTCGCGAGCTACTTCGGCGCGTCGCTCACGTCGATCGACAACCTCGCCGACCGCTCGCCCGAAGGCGAGCTCGAGATCACCGGCGGGTGCCTTCGCTTCCTGCACGCGTGCAACTGGAAGATGTTCGTCGAGAACCTCAACGACACGATGCATCCGATGGTCGTCCACGAGTCGTCGGCGGGAACGGCGAAGTCGATGTGGAAGAACGAGCCGGCCGACAAGCCCAAGCCGATGGCGATCGAGCAGTTCGTTCCGTTCGTGTCCGACTACAAGTTCTACGAGGACATGGGCGTCCGCGTCTTCGCCAACGGCCACAGCTATTCGGGGGTGCACTTCTCGATCCACAGCGGCTACTCGGGCATCGCCGGCTACGAGGAGGCGATGCACGCGGCCTACGGGCCCGAGCGCAGCGCCGAGATCATGAGGATCGCCCGCCACAACACCGTCTACTACCCGAGCCTGACGATCAAGGGCGCGATCCAGTCGATCCGCGTCGTGCGGCCGGTCGCCGTCGACAAGACCGTGATCGAGAGCTGGACGTTCCGCCTCAAGGGCGCGCCCGACGCGCTGCTCGCGCGCACGGTCACCTACAACCGCCTCATCAACTCGCCGTTCTCGGTCGTCGGCCACGACGACCTGCACGCGTACCGGGCGATCCAGCGAGGGCTCGAGGCGAGCGGCAACCCCTGGGTCAGCCTGCTGCGCGACTTCGACCCGGCCGAGATCGGCCAGGCCGAGGTCACCGCGACCGGGACGAGCGAGGTCTCGATGCGCAACCAGTACCGTGCCTGGGTGCAGTACATGACCGCGACGATGCGGGCCGGATCGACATGAACAGCAGCCCCCCCACCGAGCGTCAGCTGGTCGACTTCGTCGTCCGCGAGGCGCGCCTGCTCGACGACAAGCGGTACGCCGAGTGGCTCGACCTGTGGACCGACGACGGCATCTACTGGGTGCCGCTCACGCCCGAGCAGACCGACGGCGTCCACCACAACTCGCACCTGTACGAGGACAAGCTGCTGCGCGAGCTGCGCGTCGAGCGGCTGAAGAGCCCGCGCGCCTATTCGCAGCAGCCGCCGAGCCGCGCCCTGCACCTGCTGCAGGCGCCGACGATCGAGTCGAGCGACGTCGGCGCGCAGCGCTACGTGCTGCGCACGCCGTTCCACTACACCGAGGCGCAGGGCGACGAGATCCAGACCTTCGTCGGCATCGCGTTCCACCATCTCGTCGGCGACGGCGGCGCGCTGCGCCTGCGCCTGAAGCGGGTCGATCTCCTCAACGGCGACGCCGCGCTGCCCGCCGTCCAGCTCTTCATATGAACGCACCCACTGCCACCGTCTACGAGGCGTTCCGCCGCGTCGCCGCCCGCCGCGGCGACGCCGAGCTCCTGTGCGTCGAGCGCGTCACCGCCGCCGCCTACGGCATCGACCCCGGCCCGCGCAGCTGGCGCGAGGTCGCCGGCGAGGTCGAGCGCCTGCGCGCCGCCTACGCGCAGGCCGGCTACGGCCACGGCCACCGCGTCGGCCTGCTGCTCGAGAACCGTCCCGCGTTCTTCACGCACTGGCTCGCGCTCAACTCGCTCGGCATCAGCATCGTGCCGATCCACGCCGACCTGCGCGCCACCGAGTGGACCTACCTGATCGGCCACAGCGAGATGTCGCTGGCGGTGACGCTGCCGGCGCGCGAGGGGGCGCTGCGCGCGGCGGCGCTCGAGGCTGGCACGACGCTCGACACGATCCGGCCCGAGGTCGCCGGGCGCATCCCGGCGGCGCGCTCGCCGGCGCGCCTGGCGCGCGAGCCGATCGGCCGCAGCACCGAGTGCGCGCTCCTCTACACCTCAGGGACGACGGGCCGGCCGAAGGGCTGTCGCCTCCACAACGGCTATTTCCTGCGCGCCGGCGAGTGGTACCTCGGCCTGCACTTCCTCGCCGAGGTCGTTGCCGACGTCGACCGCTTCATCACGCCGCTGCCGCTCAGCCACATGAACGCGCTCGCGTTCTCGTCCATGGCGGCGATCCTCTCCGGCGGCTGCATCGTCCAGCTCGACCGCTTCCATCCCGACACCTGGTGGCAGAGCGTTCGCGACAGCCGGGCGACGGTCGTCCACTACCTCGGCGTGATGCCGGCGATGCTGCTGACGGCGCCGGCGAGCGAGCTCGATCGCCAGCACCAGGTGCGCTTCGGCTTCGGCGCCGGCGTCGATGCGCGTCACCACGCGCCGTTCGAGGAGCGATTCGGCTTCCCGCTGCTCGAGGCGTGGGCCATGACCGAGACCGGCGCGGCCGCCTGCATCATGGCGCATCGCGAGCCGCGCCACGTCGGCACGAACTGCTTCGGGCGCATCCCGCCCAACGTCGAGGCGCGCATCGTCACCGAGAAGGGCGTCGATTGCGGCATCGACGTCCCCGGCGAGCTGCTCGTCCGCGCCACCGGCGCCGATCCGCGACGCGATTTCTTCATCGGCTACCTCAAGGACGAGGAAGCGACCGAGGCGGCCTGGCTCGACGGCTGGTTCCACACTGGCGACGTCGTGCGGCGCAGCGCCGAAGGCGACTTCCACTTTGTCGACCGGCGCAAGAACGTCATTCGCCGCAGCGGCGAGAACATCTCCGCGCTCGAGGTCGAGAGCGTCCTGAATCAGCACCCGGCGGTCGCCGCGTGCGGAGTGGCGGCGACGCCCGACACGGTGCGCGGCGACGAGGTGCTCGCGTGCGTCGTCCTGCGCAAGGCGCCGAACGCGCCGTCGCCCGAGCACCTCGCGACCAGCATCGTCCGCCATGCGCTCGAGCGGCTCGCCTATTTCAAGGCGCCGGGCTACGTCGCCTTCGTCGACGCCCTGCCGCTGACCGTCTCGCAGAAGATCCAGCGCGGCGAGCTGCGCGAGCTGGCTCGCACGCTGCCGGGCGCGCCGAACTGCATCGACACGCGCGCGATGAAGCGGCGCCGCAAAGCGGTGACGTGACGTCGCGCTCCTCGCGCCCGGCGCGGCGCTCCTACGAAGGCGTCGCCGTCGCCGTGCCGGTGACCGTGCCGTACGTGCGCTACTCGACGCACGGCGCGCACTGGTTCATCGGCCAGGCGGTCGAGGCGCTGGTCGAGCGATCCGGCATCGGCAAGGACGAGATCGACGGCCTCACCGTGAGCAGCTTCTCGCTCGCCCCCGACACCGCCGTCGGTGTCACCCAGCACCTCGGCCTGTCGCCGCGCTGGCTCGACCACATCCCGACCGGCGGCGCCTCGGGCGTGATGGCGCTGCGGCGTGCCGCGCGCGCCGTGCAGGCCGGCGACGCCGAGGTCGTCGCCTGCGT
>DATIDZ010000057.1:0-14100 GCA_035456045.1 Caldimonas sp. | reverse complement strand
TCGCGCCCGGCGGCAGGGCGATCTGCACCTGCGTCTGCGAGAGGTCGTCGGGCGGGATGAAGCCGGTCGGCAGGAGCGGCACGAGCGCGAGCGAGCCGAAGAAGAAGATCAGCGCGCCGAGGGTCGTCAGCACGCGGTGGCCCAGGCACCAGCGCATCCAGAGGAGGTAAATGCCGATCCAGCGCCCTTCGACGTGCGGCTTCTTCGGCACGCGCAGGATGTACGCCGACATCATCGGCGTCAGCATGCGCGCGACGACGAGCGAGAAGAAGACGGCGATCGCCGCCGTCCAGCCGAACTGGACGAAGAACTTGCCCGGCACGCCGCTCATGAACGCGGTCGGCAGGAACACGGCGATGAGCGTGAACGTCGTCGCGATCACGGCCAGGCCGATCTCGTCGGCCGCCTCCATCGCCGCCTGGTAGGGCTTCTTGCCCATGCCGAGGTGGCGCATGATGTTCTCGATCTCGACGATCGCGTCGTCGACCAGGATGCCGACGACGAGCGAGAGCGCGAGCAGCGTCACGCCGTTGAGCGTGAAGCCGAGCAGCGACATCGCCCAGAACGCGGGGATGATCGAGAGCGGCAGCGCCGTCGTCGCGACCAGCGTCGCGCGCCAGTCGCGCAAGAACAGGAAGACGACGAGGACCGCGAGCGCTGCGCCCTCGAACAGCAGCGCCATCGAGCCCTGGTAGTTCTCCTCGACCGGATCGACGAAGTTGAAGGCCTCGGTGATCGTGATGCCGGGGTTGCTCTTCTTGAGCGTCTCGAGCGCGGCCCGCACGCCCTTCTGGACGTCGACCTCGCCGGCGCCGCGCGTTCGCACGATCTCGAAGCCGACGACCGGCTGGCCGTTGAGGTACGCCGCCGATCGCTGCTCGGCGACGGTGTCGCTGACGCGGGCGACCTGGTCGAGGCGGATGCGCCGGCCGTCGCTGAGCGCGATCTCCATCTGCGCGAGCTCGGCGGCCGACTGCACCGTCGCGATGGTGCGAACCGACTGCTCGGCGCCGCCCACGTCGGCGCGCCCGCCCGAGGATTCGCGCTGGGTCTGGCGCAGCTGCCGCGAGATGTCGGCGGCGGTGGCGTTGAGGGCGAGCAGGCGCGGCGGGTCGAGCTCGACGCGGACCTCGCGCGTCGCGCCGCCGACCCGGGTCACGGCGCCGACGCCGCGCACGGCGAGCAGCGTGCGCGTCACGGTGTCGTCGACGAACCACGAGAGCGCCTCGTCGTCCATCCGGCTCGACGCGACGGTGTAGGTCAGGATCGGCGAGCCGGCGAGGTCGAACCTCGAGATGATCGGATCGCGCAGCTCCGCGGGCAGGTCGGAGCGCACGCGCGAAACCGCATCGCGGACATCGTCGACCGCTTCCTGCGTGGGCTTCTCGAGCCGGAACTCGACCGTCGTCGTCGAGATGCCGTCCTGCACCGAGGTGTAGATGTGCTTGACGCCCTGCAGCGTGGCGATCTGGTTCTCGATCTTCCTCGCGACGTCGGTCTCGAGCTGCGACGGCGATGCGCCCGGCAGCGACGCCGTGACGGTGACCGTCGGCAGGTCGATGTCGGGGAAGTTCTGGATCTTCATCGCCCGAAAGCTCATCGCCCCGACGGCGGTGAGCATGATGAAGAGCAGCACCCCGGGGATGGGGTTCCTGATCGACCAGGACGAGACGTTGATCATGGCTTCGGTGGCGTCGCTCGCGGCGCAGACGCGGCGGCGCTGATCGCCGCGGGCGCGTCGACGATGCGCACGGTGTCGCCTTCGGCGAGGAAGCCGCCGCCGGTCGCGACGACGCGCGCGTCGGGCGCCAGGCCGCCCGTCACCTCGATGCGGTCGCCGAAGCGGCGGCCGGTCTCGATCTTGGTCTGCGTCACCTTGTTGTCGGGCTCGACCTTGAAGACGTAGCTGAAGCCTTCGCGCAGCTGCACGGCGCTCTGCGGGAGGGTGAGCACCGTCGCGTTGCCGACCGCGAACTCGCCGCGCGCGAACATGCCGGCGCGCGCGCTGCCGGGCGCCGGCAGGTCGACGTAGACGATGCCGTTCCTCGTCTGCGGGTCGACCGTCGGCGCGACCATGCGCACGGTCCCCGTGATCGGCGTTCCGCCGGCGGGCGTCACCGAGACGCGCGCGCCGGGCTTGATCTGCGCGAGGTCCGACGACGGCACTTCGGCGCGCCACTCGAGCCGGCCCTGGCGGATCAGGCGAAACAGCTCCTGGCCGGCCGGCAGGACCGCGCCGACCGTCGCGCTGCGCGACGAGATCACGCCCGCGTCGGGCGCGACGACGGCGGTCTGGCCGACCTTGATCTGGCGCGCCTGCAGCGCCGCGCGCTGCGCGTCGAGTCGCGCGCGCGCGGTGCGCTCGGCGGTGACGTACTGGTTGATCGTGGCCTCGCTCAGGGCGCCGGTCGCGCGCAGCCCCTTCGCGCGCTCGGCGTTGGCGGCGGCGTCGCCGAGCGTCGCCTCGGCCTCGGCCACGGCCGCGCGCGCCTGCAGCAGGTCGACCTGCATCGATTCGGGAGCGAAGGTGGCGAGCACCTGGCCGCGCTGGACGACGTCGCCGACGTTGACGCGCACCTCGGCCAGGCGCAGGCCGTTCGCTTCGGTGCCGATGCTGGCCTCCTGCCAGGCCGCGATGTTGCCGTTGGCGTTCGTCGACACCGGCAGCGTCGCCCGTTGCGGCTGCGTGACGACGACGCTCAGTGCCGGCTTCGCGGGCGCGGCTTTCTTGTCGTCGGCCGCATGCGCGCCCGCGCCGACCACGACCGCGGTCGTCGCGGCCCCGAGAAGGGCCGCGGCGCCGGAGAGGAGGAGCGGGCGAGGAAGACGGATCATGGCGAGGGCGGGCGCGTCGAAGAAGTTGCGGCGGTCTGCTCGTCTGCGATCGCCGACCAGCCGCCGCCGAGCGCGCGGTACAGCGCGATCCAGGCGGCGACCCGCTCGCGGCGCAGGTTGATCAGGACGATCTGCGCCGTGAGCGCGCTGCGGCGGGCGTCCTCGAGCTCGAACAGGGTGCCGAAGCCGCTGCGGTAGCGGGCCTCGGTCGCCCGGTACGAAAGCTCGAAGTTGTCGGCGGCGATCTGGGCGTCGGCATTGCGGTCGGCGGTGCCCTGCAGGGTGATGAGCGCGTTCTCGACGTCGCGGATCGCGCCGCGCAGCGTCGCGGCGTAGGCGCTCGTCGCCTCGTCGTAGCGCGCACGCGCGGCGACGACGTTGGCGCGGCGCGCGCCGGCATCGAACACCGGCAGGCTCACCGCGATCGGGCCGATGCTCCACGTCGTGCCGTTGAACGACGCCAGGCTCGCGTCCAGCCGGGCGGCGCCGACGCTTCCCGCGAGGGTGATGCGCGGCCACTGCTCGGCCTCGGCGACACCGACGTCGGCGCTGGCGGCGACGACGTCGCGCGCGCGCACGAAGACGTCGGGGCGCTGCGCCAGGGCGGCGGCGGGAACCGAGGGCACGGCGATCGCGGCGGGCTGCGGAAGGCGCGCGGAGGTGGCGCCGAGCTGCGCGCGCAGCGCAGGCTCGTCGAGCCCGGTCAGCGCGACCAGCGCCTTCACCGTCTGGTCGCACTGTTCGCTCTGCTGCCTGACGATGACGCTGCCCTGCGACGCGCTCGCGCGCGCCAGCGCCGCGTTGGCGCGCGACTCGAAGCCTGCCTGCATGCTGAGCTCGGTGAGGCGCGCCGTCTCGGCGCGCGAGTCGGCGTCGAGGCGGGCCTGCGCCAGCAGCGACTCGCAGGCGCGCAGCGCCACGTACTGGTTCGCGGTCTCGGCCGCGACGACGACGCGGGCGTCGTGCCACGACGCGCCGGCCCCCTCGAGGCGCGCCTCGGCGGCATCGCGCGCCGATCGATTGCGCCCGAAGACGTCGATCTCCCAGCTCGCCTGCAGGCCGACGCTCTGGCTCGTGGCGACGGGCAGGCTGACGTCGGGTCGGCCGCGGGTCGCGCTGGCCGTGGCGTCGAGCGACGGCAGCAAGGCGGCGCCCGCGGCGGCGCGCTGCGCGCGCGCGTCGGCGATCCGCGCGGCCGCGCTGGCGATCGTCGGGCTGGCGTTCTCGGCGGCGTCGACGAGGCGGGCGAGCAGCGGATCGTCGAACTGCGTCCACCAGCGACGCAGCTCGCCGACGTCGCCGTCGTGCGGCAAGGGCGCCTGCCACGACGGCGCGACGACCGGCTCGACCGGCGTGCCGGCGCCCGTCGTCGCGCACCCCGAAACGACGAGAGCGAGGCAGGCGAGCAGCGCCGGCGGAAGGTCGCGTTTCATGGGGGGCGAAGTCTACGGCGTCGGACGCCGCTTCTGCGCCGCGGGGCGACGCCGGTCAGCCGTGCCGGCGCGGGTGGGCGAGGAAGAAGCGCAGCATCTCGCGCGACGCGTCGGGTCCTTGCGGATCGGTGAACGAGCCGTCGGGCGCACCGCCCGACCAGGCGTGCGCCGTGCCCTCGACGATCCACTGCTCCGCCAGCGTCGGCGCGTCGACGCCCGAGCGGGCGCTGCGCCAGATCGTGCGACGCGCGCGCCGCGTTCCTGCCGCGTCGGCGACGACCTTCTCCGCGACCGCCTCGACGCCGCGGAGCGCGGCGTCGATCACGGCATCGCCGTTGACGGCGGCAACCGTGGGATCGGCGTCGCCATGGAAGACGATCACGGGCGCGGGGGCGACTGCAGGGGCAGGCGCGGGCGTGGCGCTGCCCGTGTCGCGCGCCGGAATCGGCCAGCTCGTCGCGCCAGCGCTCGGCCAGGACGGCGCTGCGCCCGGGCCGTTCTTCATCACCGAGAACGCCGACGCCACATCGTGGGCGGTGCCGGTCGCCACGCCCGAATGAACGCCGGCGGCGGCGAACACGTCCGGGTACTCGCTCGCCAGGATCGCCGCCATCGCGCCGCCCGCCGAGAGGCCGGCGACGTAGACGCGGTCCGGGTCGATCGGGTGGGTCTGCATGACGTGGCGGACCATGCCCGCGAGGAGCGCCGGCTCCCCCGCACCGCGTCGCTGGTCGGCGGGAGAAAACCAGTTCCAGCACTTGTGGGAGTTCGAGCGCTTGGCTTGCGCCGGATACAGGACGAAGAAGCCCTGGGCTTGCGCCAGCTCGTTCATCCGCGTGCCGGCCGCGAAGTCGTCGGGGTCCTGGGTGCACCCGTGCAGCATCACGACGAGCGGCAGCGACTCTCCTTCGAAGCCCGCGGGAGCGAACAGCTTGAACGCGCGCGTTCCGGTCGCGCCGGTGAAGCTGCTCTCGACGAAGCGGCCCGGCAGCGAGACGCGATCGGCGACCGTCGTTTCGGCGTCGTCCGCGCTGCGGGGCGCAGCGTCCCTCTCGCGCACGAGGCCGTCGAGGACGACGGGCGAATCGACCACCGCAGCCGCCGCACCGGCCGGCCACGATCGACCGGTGTGAGTGCGGGCTTGCGCGCCCGACGAAAGCGCACGCTGGATGGCGAGCGTCGCCTCGGCGAGCTTGCCCTGCGTAGTCAAGCGGCCGGCGGCCATGATCTTCTTCAGGAAGGGATTCTTCAACGGGACCTTTCGAACTGCATTTGCTGCAGTGCAACAAAGCCAGAGTACACGGTTGCGGGCGGCCGCGCTGGAGCGCTGCCATTTTCGACCGAGACCCGGCTACTTGGGTCGAGGCGAACGCCGTGCCGCGATCGCGTCGTCGAGCTCGCCGGCGCGCAGCGCGGCGGTCACCTGCGCGACCGCCCGCGCCACGTTGCGGGTCTCTTGCTGCACCGCCTCGTCGCGATCGAGCGCGTCGTGGCTGGTCGCGTACGGTTCGTAGTAGCCGATGAAGCGGTCGAGCCGGGCCTCGAAGCCGGCGTCGACGAGGCCCATCCAGTCGAGCCAGTCGCAGAGCGCGCGGCGCGACCCTTCGATGCCGGCGACGTCGCCGTGGACCACGACGCCGTAGACGCGTCGCGCGAGGTGCTTCGGATAGTCCCAGCCCTTGAGCTCGAGCGCCTTCGCTTCCTCCGGCTTCTTGCCATGCGTCGACGTCGGGTCGGGATTGCCGCCGTCGGCGCAGACGAGCCGGTCGATCATGAGCTTGAGCGCGCTCGACATGCTGTACCAGTGCGTCGGCGTGACGATGACGACGGCATGCGCGGCGACCCAGCGCTCGTAGATCTCGTTCATCCAGTCGTGGATCTGGTCGAGCGAGTGGTTCGGGTAGCAGCTGCACGGCCAGTGGCAGAGCGGCATCGCCGTCGCGACGCAGGCCTTGCACGGATGGATCTTGCGTCCGTACTCCGAGGTCAGCAGGCTGAGGTCGAGGAAGTCGACGTCGAGGGCCGCGGCGGCGAGTTCGTCCTTGACCAGGCCGGCGAGGCGAAACGTCTTCGAGATCTCGCCCGGGCAGCTGCCGTCGTTGCGCGGCGAGCCGCAGATGACGAGGGCGCGCGTCTTCGTCTTCGGGTCGGCCCAGACCTTGTGCGCACTCTCGAGCCGCGCCCGGGTCTCGATCCACTCGACCGAGAGGTCGTAGTCGGGATCGGCATAGCCGGGGCCGGCCTTTCTCGTGATCGGCGCCTTGCGTCCATCCTGGTACGCGTCCCACGCGATCGCCTCGAGCCGGCCGATCGATTCGTCCTCGGGGCGGAACGCGGGATCGACGAACGACGCCCGGAAGCGGATGCCGAATTCAGCGCGATCGAGCGGCGCGGGGGCCTGGCCTTTGCGGATCTCGATCGTCATGGGCTTTGGGTCGTCGCCTAGCATCGGGTCTTCTAGGCAAGCGGCGTGCGACATGAAAGCGACTTGGAACGGCGCGACGATCGCCGAAAGCGACGACACGGTCGTCGTCGAAGGCAATCACTACTTCCCAGAGTCGAGCCTGAAGCGCGAGTACGTGACCTTCAGCAACCACCGCACGAGCTGCGCCTGGAAGGGCCAGGCGCACTACTACAGCCTGATGGTCGACGGCGAGATGAACGAGAACGCCGTCTGGTACTACCCCGAGCCGAGCGAGGCGGCCAAGGAGATCAAGGGCCGAGTCGCCTTCTGGAAAGGCGTCAAGGTGGCGTGAGCGCCGGCCGGCGCTTCAGCGGCCGGCCTTGAAGTTCGTGAAGATGCGCGTCTGCACGCGGCGGATCGCCTGCGGCACGGCGTCGGGCGGCGTCATGCGGGCGAGGTCGGCGTCCGAGAGGAAGATCGTCTTGTTCGAGGCGACGTCCTTCTTGACGAACTTGAGCGACGTCGCGTTCGGGTTGGCGTAGAACACCTTGTTCGTCAGCGACGCCGCGACCTCGGGCCGCAGGATGTAGTTGATGAACAGGTGGGCGTTGGCGACGTTCTTCGCGTCCTTCGGAATCGCCATCGAATCGAAGAACAGCGTCGCGCCGCCCTTGGGAATCAGCGCTTCGATGGTCGCGGGCTGCCTCGGGTTCGCCTCCAGCGCGCGCGCCCGGGCGATGTTGATGTCGCCCGAGTAGCCCATCACCGCGCAGAGCGAGCCGCCCGCGAGGTCGTTGATGTAGCCCGACGACGAGAACCGCGTCACGTACGGTCGCACCGACTGCAGCATCTTGGCGGCGACGTCGTAGTCGGCGGCGTTCGTGCTGTAGGGCGGCTTGCCGACGTAGAGCAGCGCGACCGGCAGCACCTCCGAGGCCGAGTCGAGGAAGTTGACGCCGCAGCCCTTGAGCTTGCTCGCGTACTTCGGGTCGAAGATCAGGCTCCAGGCGTTGTCCGGCATCGGCAGGTCGCCGAGCGCGGCCCTCACCTTCGGCACGTTGATGCCGACGGTGACGTAGCCCCACAGCCAGTCGACCAGGTACTGGTTGCCGGGGTCGACGGCGGCGAGCTGCTTCAGCAGCGCCGGGTCGAGGTTGCCCCAGTTGGTGAGCTTGGAGCGGTCGAGCTTCTGCAGCAGGCCGCCCTCGATCTGCGTCTTCGCGAAGTGCGCGCCGGGAACGACGATGTCGTAGCCCGTGTTGCCGGCGACGAGCTTGGCGAGCAGCACCTCGTTGCTGTCGTAGTTGTCGTAGTTGACCTTGATGCCGGTCTCTTTCTCGAAGTTCTTGATCGTGTCGTCGGCGATGTAGTCGGACCAGTTGTAGATGTTGAGGACCTTCGGGTCGGCGCCGTGGGCGACCGGGCAGGTCGCGAGCACGATCGCGGCGGCCGCGGCGAGGCGGCGCGCGAGCGAGAGGCCGGTGGCGGCGAGGCCGGTGCGAGAGAGGCCAGTGCGCTGAGTCATCGGGTCGGGTCCTGGTTGATGCGTCGACGGATGTGGGCGCGAATCGTACCCGCGCAAGAGGCCTCGGATCGCGAATCGCGGTATGGTTCCGGGCTCGATCCGGCGCGTGCCGCGGCCCTCTTCATGCTCGACGCCCCCAACGTTTCTCCACGCGCTTCGGTTGGCGTCGTCGCCCTCGGCGTCGTCCACAAACGGCGTCTGCGCGACGTCTACCGCTCGGCCGGCTGGCCCTGCCAGGACGGCATCGAGGTCGAGCTGCTCGCCGCCGGCCTCCTGCAGCGCGAGCGCGGGCCGCTCGGCCACGAGACGATCCGGCTCACCGATGCCGGCATCGCCGTCCTCGCCGAATCGCTGGCGAGGAACCGGGCGCGCCGCGATGCCCACGAGCTGCTGGTCGAGCGCGTCGCGCGCGAGATGACCCGCGCCGGCCGGCTCGCCTGGCGCGGCCTCGCCGTGCGCGCGAAGGTCGACACCGGCTGGGCGATGGCGATGCCCGACGTCTTCTCGATCCGCCACACGACGGTGGAGGCGTACGCCGAGCCGATCGTCCACGAGGTCAAGGTGCAGCGCGCCGACCTGCTCGCCGACCTTCGTCGCGCGTGCAAGCGCGAGGCGTACCTCGACATCGGCGGCGAGTGCTGGTACGTGATCAAGGAGGGCATCGCCCGCGTCGACGAGATTCCCCGCGAGTGCGGCGTGCTGGTCGCGAGCGAGCGCGCCCTCGAGGTGGCGCGCGCCGCGCCGAAGCGGCCGACGCGGATCGGCTTCGCGCTCTGGATGGCGCTGGCCCGCGCGACGCCGGTCGACGGCTGGCGCCACGACGACGCGCAGCTGCCGCTGGGCGCCGCCGCCGCGCCGGACGCGCCGTCGCCTCGATGACCGTCGCGACCCCGGCCACCGGGCGCGCCGAAGGCGGCGACCGCGCGCGCCATGCGCTCTGGGCCGCGCTCGTCCTGATCCTCGTCTGGGGCGCCAACTTCAGCGTCCAGAAGGCGATCTTTCAGGCGTTGTCGCCCGGCGGCTTCCTGTTCGTCCGCTACCTGATCATGCCGGTCGCGGCGGCGCTGCTGCTCTGCTTTCGGTTCGGCACGCGCTGGCCGCGCGTCTCGCGCGCCGACGCCTTCGCGCTGCTCCGCCTCGGCCTGGTCGGCCATCTCCTCCACGTCGGCCTCGTCACCTACGGCATCCACTGGTCGACGGCGTTCTCGAGCTCGCTCATCCTCGCCTGCGGCCCTGTCTTCACGCTGCTGATCCTGCACTGGCACGGCCACGAAGCGCTGACGCGCGGCTCGGTCGCCGGCGTCGCCGTCGCCTGCGTCGGCGTCGTCGTCTTCCTCTCCGACAAGCTGTTCGGCGGCCACTGGCAGGCGAGCGCCGGCGACCTCGTCCTGCTGGTGGCAGCGTCGTTCTTCTCGTACTACACGGTCGCTGCCAAGCCGTTCATCGAGCGCCTCGGCGGCGTCACCGTGATGACCTACGCGGTCCTCTTCGGCAGCCTGCCGGTGGTGGCACTCAGCCTGCCCGCCGGGCTCGCCGTGTCGTGGAGCGAGGTCTCGGCCGCCGTGTGGGCCGGCACGTTCTACTCGGTGATCGTCTCGGCCTTCCTCGGCTGGCTCGTCTGGGGATGGGTCAACGCCGTGCGCGGCGTCGGCCCGACGGCGCCGCTGATGTACCTGATGCCGCCGGTCGCCGGCCTGGTCGCCTGGGCGCTGACGGGCGAGCGCTACTCGGCCGCCAAGATCGCCGGCGGGGCGATCACGCTGGCGGGCGTCGCGCTGGCGCAATTCACCTCGTCGCCGCGGGACCCTGTCCGCGAAGCGCCGGCGCTCGTCGACTGATTGCGCCATGATGGCGGCCCCTTGGGAGACGCGATGAATCCGATCCGCACTCGCCCCCCGCGCCCGGCCGCCGCGCTGGCCCTCGCCGCCGCGCTCGCCCTGGCGGCCTGCGACAAGGAGCCGACGACAGCCGCCGCGCCGGCGCCGACCACGCCGGCTTCGCCGCCGCCCGCTGTGACCAAGGGCGCCGGCACCGACGCGGCGACTGCGCCGCCGACGACCGCAAGCACCGGGACGCCCGAGCACGCCGACGCCGGCATCGCCTGGCGCCAGGCGGCCAACGACGGCGAAGTCGACGCCGCATTCGCCGCCGCGCGCAGCGAGAACAAGCCCGTCTTCGTCTACTGGGGCGCGAAGTGGTGCCCGCCGTGCAACCAGGTCAAGGTGACGCTCTTCAACCGGCAGGACTTCATCGAGCGCTCGCGCGCCTTCGTCCCCGTCTACGTCGACGGCGACAGCCCCGGCGCGCAGAAGATCGGCGCGCGCTTCAAGGTGAGCGGCTACCCGACCATGGTGCTGTTCACGCCGCAGGGCCGGGAGGTGACGCGCCTGCCCGGCGAGGTCGAGCCGGTGCGCTACACCGAGGTGCTCACGCTCGGCATGAACGCTGCGCGGCCGGTGAGCGAGGTCCTCGCCGACGCGCTCGCGAAGCCGGCGACGCTGAACGCCAACGACTGGCGCCTGCTCGCCTTCTATTCGTGGGACACCGATCATCAGCAGGTGATCGCGCAGGACCGCCTGCCGTCGACGTTGCTGGCGCTCGCCGACGCGGCGCCGAAGGACGCGCCCGACGTCGCCATGCGGTTGCGGCTGAAGGCGCTCGTCGCCGCCGACGCCAAGAAGCCGGTGAAGGTCGACGCCGCGACGCGCGCCGCCGTCCTGGCCCTGCTCGGCGATGCGGCCCGCACGCGCGAGCAGACCGACATGGTCACCAACTACGCCGCCGAGATCGTGCGCGCGCTGAGCACCAAGGGCTCGACCGATCGCGGCCCGCTCGTCGCCGCCTTCGACACGGCGCTGCAGCGCCTCGAGGCCGACCCGGCGCTGTCACGCGCCGATCGCATGCAGGCGCTGATCGCACGCGTCGACCTGGCGCGCATCGACGTCGTCGACGGCGCGGCCGGCAAGCCCGGCGCGAAGCCGGCGGCGCCGGTCGTCCTGCCGCCCGCGCTGCTCGCCGACGTGCGCGAGCAGACCGCGCGCGCCGACCGCGAGATCACCGACGGCTACGAGCGCCAGGCCGTGATCACCGCGGCCGCCTACCTGCTCGAGCGCGCCGGCCTCGGCGACGACTCGGACGCCTTGCTCAAGGACAACCTCGCCAAGAGCCACTCGCCGTACTACCTGATGCTGGGCCTTGCCGGCAACGCCAAGCGGCGCGGCGACAACGCCGAGGCGCTGCGCTGGTACCGCGAGGCCTTCGAGAAGAGCGAAGGTCCGGCGACGCGGCTGCAGTGGGGCGCGACCTACGTCGAGGCCCTGGTCGACCTCGCGCCCGCCGACGAAGCGGCGATCGAGGCGGCGACCGCGCAGCTCTGGAGCGAGGCGGCGACCCAGCCCGACGCGTTCTACGAGCGCAGCGCGCGCGCGCTCCAGAAGGTCGGCCGCAAGCTGCAGGCGTGGAACAAGGGCGGCGCGCACCGCGCCGCGCTGGCGCGTCTGCAGGGCGAGCTCGACACCCTGTGCGCAGCGCCGACGCACAGCGCGAGCGAGCGCTCGACCTGCGAGGCGCTGCTCAAGGCGCCGGTCAAGCCGAGCGCGTGAGCCGGCAGGCCGGGCAATCCTTCGCCCTGGCGGTGGCGTCGATCGGATCGCGGCGTTGAGCGCGCTGCTCTCGATCGAGCACCTGACGGTGCGCTTCGGCGCGGCGGCCGTCGTCGACGACGTCTCGCTGGCGATCGCCGCCGGCGAGAAGTTCGCCCTCGTCGGCGAGTCAGGCTCGGGCAAGTCGATCACGGCGCTGTCGGTGCTCGGCCTCGTCGACGGCGCGAGCACGTCGGGCCGGATCGCCTTCGACGGCAACGACCTGCGCGGCTTCAGCGAGCCGCAGATGCGGGCCGTCCGCGGCGGCGAGATCGCGATGATCTTCCAGGAGCCGATGACCGCGCTCAACCCGCTCCACACGATCGGCGCGCAGATCGTCGAGGTGCTCCGGCTGCACGAGAAGCTCGGCCGCGGCGAGGCCCGGGCCCGCGCGATCGCCCTGCTCGAGCGCACCGGCATCCCCGAGCCGGGGCGGCGCATCGACGCCTGGCCGCACCAGCTCTCGGGCGGCCAGCGCCAGCGCGCGATGATCGCGATGGCGCTCGCCTGCAAGCCGCGCCTGCTCATCGCCGACGAGCCGACGACCGCCCTCGACGTGACGATCCAGGCACAGATCCTCGCCTTGCTCGACGAGCTGCAGGCGGAGATGGGGATGGCGCTCCTCTTCATCACCCACGACCTCAACCTGGTGCGCCGCTTCACGCACCGCGTCGGCGTCATGGAGCGAGGCAGGCTCGTCGAGACCGGGCCGACGGAGGCGGTGTTCGCGTCGCCGCAGCACCGCTACACGCAGTCGCTGCTGGCCAGCCGCCCGCAGCGCGCCGTCGTGCCGGTCGAGGCCGATGCGCCGGTGCTCGTCGACGCGCGCGACGTCCGCGTCAGCTTCGAGGTCTCGGACGGCGGCTTCACGCGGCGCCGCTTCGACGCCGTCCGGAACGCGACGCTCAGCCTGCGCCGCGGCGAGACGCTCGGCATCGTCGGCGAATCGGGATCGGGCAAGACGACCTTGGGCCTGGCGCTGCTCGCGCTGCAGCCGATCGCCGCCGGTGCGGTGACCCTCGACGGTACGCGCCTCGACGGCGCCGACCGCGCCACGCTGCGCGCCATGCGACGCCGCATCCAGGTCGTCTTCCAGGATCCGTTCGGCTCGCTCAGCCCGCGCATGACGATCGGCCGCATCGTCGGCGAGGGCCTGGCGCTGCATCGCCCTGAGCTCGGCCGCGCCGAGCGCGATGCGCTGGTCGTGCAGACGCTCGACGAGGTGGGTCTGGGCGCGGGCTCGGGCCTGGCCGGCGTGCTCGGGCGCTATCCGCACGAGTTCTCCGGCGGCCAGCGCCAGCGCATCGCGATCGCGCGTGCGGTCATCCTGCGTCCCGAGGTGCTCGTTCTCGACGAGCCGACGTCGGCGCTCGACGTCTCGGTGCAGCGCCAGGTGCTCGCGCTCCTCGCCGAGCTGCAGCGCCGTCACGGCCTGAGCTATGTGTTCATCAGCCACGACCTGGCGGTCGTTCGCGCGATGTCGCACCGCGTGCTCGTGATGAAGGAGGGCGAGGTCGTCGAGTCGGGCGACGCCGAGGCGCTGTTCGCCGGGCCGCACGAGCCCTACACCCGGGAGCTTCTCGCCGCGGCGCACCTCGCCTAGGAGCGCGTCGTCGCCTTGACCGCGGCGCCCTTGCGCGTTCCGATCCGGACCTCGTAGCGGACGTCCTTGGCGGCGTCGCTGAAGCGCAGCGTCGCGCCGTCCCATTCGTAGGCGGCGCTGAACTCGTCGATCTGCATCTGCCCGTGCATCGTCTCGACGTCGACCTGCGCCGGGCGCAGCGCGAGGCGGTAGACGATGTCGGCGACGCGGACGTCGATGCGCGCCGGCGTCACCTCGACCTCGGCGGCACCGCACGTCGGCGCGGCCTGCGGCCGGGTCGCGACGCAGAGCTCGGCGTCGTAGCGGCCGGGCGCCGCCGGCGCGGCGCCGGCGGCGGCGCTCGCCGCCGCCAGCGCGAGCAGGACAGCCCGGTGGCGCATCACGCCGGCTTACTTCAGCAGGCCCTCGGCCTTCATCGCCTCCTGGACGGCCGGCCGCGCCGCGACGCGGCCCATGAACGCCGCGAGGTTCTTGAAGCCCGAGATGTCGACGCCGACGGGCTTGGCCCAGTTGGTGACGGTGAAGAGGTACGCGTCGGCGACGCTGAAGGTGTCGCCCGTGAGGTAGCTCTTGCCCTCGAGCTGGCCGTCTATCCAGCGGTAGCGCTCGGTGAGCCTGCCCTTGGCGATCGTCTTGTACTCCTCGGGCACGGCCGGGCT
>DATIDZ010000056.1:0-11634 GCA_035456045.1 Caldimonas sp. | reverse complement strand
GGCAGCGACCGCGTCGCGGCGCGACGCGAGGGCGGTGAACACCAGCTCGTAGTCGTCGCCACCGGCGAGCAGGCACTCGCGCTGCAACTCGACGGACTGCGCCGCGAGAACGGCGCTGCGCGGCAACGCGTCGACGTCGACGACGGCGCCGACGCCCGACTGCCGCAGGAGGTGGCCGAGATCGCCCGTGAAGCCGTCCGAGACGTCGATCGCGCTCGTGGCGACGCCGCGCAGGCGGATGCCGAGCGCCGTGCGCGGCGCCGGCAGCTCCATGGCTCGGCGCACGTGGGCGAAGGCATCGGCGTCGAGCGCGACCTGGCCGCGGAACGATTCCAGCGCCAGGCGCGCGTCGCCGAGGGTGCCGCTGACGTAGAGGTCGTCGCCGGGACGCGCGCCCGAGCGCAGCAGCGCGCCGCCCGCCGGCAGCTCGCCGAAGACCGTGATGCACACCGCGAGCGGGCCGCGCGTCGTGTCGCCGCCGATCAGCTCGCACGCCTCGCGGTCGGCGAGCGCGAACAGACCGCGCGCGAAGGCGGCGAGGAACGTCTCGTCGGCGCGCGGCAAGGCGAGCGCGAGCGTGAAGGCGACCGGCTGCGCGCCGCAGGCGGCCAGGTCGCTGAGGTTGACGGCGAGCGCCTTGTGGGCGAGGCGATCGGGCGGAACGGTCGACAGGAAATGCCGGCCCTCGATCAGCATGTCGGTCGAGATGGCGAGCGTCGCTCCGGGCGTCGGCTGGAGCAGCGCGCAGTCGTCGCCCACGCCGAGCGTGGCGCGCCGGGCCGGCCGCGTGAAGAAGCGCTCGATGAGCTCGAATTCGCCGAGGTCAGGCATGGTGGCGACGGATTATCGGCGCGGCCCCTGAGCGCGATGCCCCCGGGGGAACATCCGGGTCGCTCGGCGACGCCGATCTGCAATGATGGCCACCGGTCATCACGCGGCCCCGCCTCACGCGTCCGCGAGCGAATCATGTCGAACTCCGAAGAGAAAGCCGCCGAACTGCGCCGCGCCGCGCTCGACTACCACGAGTTTCCGACGCCGGGGAAGGTCGCTATCGCCGCGACCAAGCAGCTCGTCAACCAGCACGACCTCTCGCTCGCCTACTCGCCCGGCGTCGCCGCGGCGTGCGAGGAGATCGTCGCCGATCCGGCCAACGCGTTCCGCTACACGTCGCGGGGCAACCTCGTCGCGGTGATCACCAACGGCACCGCCGTGCTCGGCCTCGGCGACATCGGCCCGCTTGCGGCCAAGCCGGTGATGGAGGGCAAGGGCGTCCTCTTCAAGAAGTTCGCCGGCATCGACGTCTTCGACATCGAGGTCAAGGAGAAGAACCTCGACAAGCTGATCGACCTCATCGCGGCGCTGGAGCCGACCTTCGGCGGCATCAACCTCGAGGACATCAAGGCGCCGGACTGCTTCTACGTCGAGCGCGCGCTGCGCTCGCGCATGAAGATCCCGGTCTTCCACGACGACCAGCACGGCACCGCGATCGTCGTCGGCGCCGGCGTGCTGAACGCGCTCAAGGTGAGCGGCAAGAAGATCGAGGACGTCAAGCTCGTCACCTCGGGTGCCGGCGCGGCCGCGCTGGCGTGCCTGGGCCTGCTCGTCAAGCTCGGCATCCGGCGCGAGAACATCTGGGTCACCGACCTCGCGGGCGTCGTCTACAAGGGGCGCACCGAGCTCATGGACGAAGACAAAGTCGTCTTCGCGCAGGACACGCCGCATCGCACGCTCGCCGAGGTGATCGCCGGCGCCGACATCTTCCTCGGCCTCTCGGCCGCCGGCGTGCTGAAGCCCGAGATGGCCATGAAGATGGCGCCGCACCCGGTCATCTTCGCGCTCGCCAATCCGACGCCGGAGATCCTGCCCGAGGAAGTCCACGCGGTGCGCAACGACGCGATCGTCGCCACGGGCCGCACCGACTACCCGAACCAGATCAACAACGTCCTCTGCTTCCCGTACATCTTCCGCGGCGCGCTCGATTCCGGCGCGACGACGATCACGATCGAGATGGAGATCGCCGCGGTGCACGCGATCGCCGAGCTGGCGCAGGCCGAGCTGAGCGAGGTCGTCACCGCCGCCTACGCGGGGGCGACGCTCAGCTTCGGCCCGGAGTACCTGATCCCGAAGCCGTTCGATCCGCGCCTGATGATGCGGATCGCGCCGGCGGTGGCCAAGGCCGCCGCCGACTCCGGCGTCGCGGCGAGGCCGATCGCCGACATGGAGACCTACCGGGCCAAGCTGCAGACCTTCGTCTACGCGTCGGGCACGACGATGCGGCCGATCTTCAACCTCGCCAAGACGGCGAAGAAGAAGCGCATCGCGTTCGCCGAAGGCGAGGAGGAGCGGGTCCTGCGCGCCGTGCAGGTGGTGGTCGACGAGAACGTCGCCCGGCCGACGCTGATCGGCCGCCCGGAGGTGATCCGCCAGCGCATCGCCCGATTCGGACTGCGCCTGCAGGCCGAGCGCGACTACGACTGCGTCAACACCGAGAACGACCACCGCTACCGCACCTACTGGCAGATGTACCACGAGATGACGGCCAGGAAGGGCGTCACCGCGCAGCTCGCCAAGATCGAGATGCGACGTCGCCTGACGCTGATCGGCGCGATGCTGCTGAAGACCGGCGACGTCGACGGCATGCTGTGCGGGACGTGGGGCAGCACCGCGATGCACCTGAGCTACATCGACCAGGTGATCGGCCTGCGCGAAGGCGCCAAGACCTACGCCTGCATGAGCGTCCTGCTCCTGCCGGGGCGCCAGGTGATGCTCGTCG
Source organism: Caldimonas sp. (assembly GCA_035456045.1). GTDB lineage: Bacteria > Pseudomonadota > Gammaproteobacteria > Burkholderiales > Burkholderiaceae_C > Schlegelella_A. The sequence goes on along the minus strand of DATIDZ010000056.1, from coordinate 8,861 downwards.
ACACCCACGTCAACTACGACCCGACTGCCGAGCAGATCGCCGAGTTCACGGTGATGGCGGCCGAGGAGATGCTCCGCTTCGGCATCAAGCCGAAGGCCGCGCTGCTCTCGCACAGCAACTTCGGCACGAGCAACCAGCCCTCCGCGCTGAAGATGCGCGAGGCGCTCGCGCTGCTTCAGGCGCGCGCCGCGTGGCTCGAGGTCGACGGCGAGATGCACGGCGACACCGCCCTCGATGGCCACTACCGGCACGAGATCATGCCGTCGAGCCCGTTGTCCGGCGAGGCGAACCTTCTCGTCCTGCCCGACATCGACGCCGCCAACATCTCGTACAACCTCCTGAAGACGGCGGCCGGCGGCGGCATCGCGATCGGCCCGGTGCTGCTCGGCGCGGCACTGCCGGTCCACATCCTCACCCCGTCGGCGACCGTGCGCCGGATCATCAACATGGCCGCCTTGGCCGTGGCCGACGCCAACGCCGCCCGGTGAAGTAAAGCGCGCCACGCGATCGGGCAGGCGACGGGCGGCGGATGTCGACCACTGCTCGTTCTCAGAGCATGTGTGCGCCTACTTAATCCCTTCGCATAGTGCCCAAATTTGAGGCAAAGGGTTGAGGTTTCCGCACCGATTCGGTAACATCCCGCGATTGTTTTTCAGGGATTTCCCGTGGTTTCGTCAGGTCGGCTGCAGCGGTGGCGGCCACTGCTCCGGTGGGGAGCGGGCGTCGGCGTCGCAGGGTTGCTGTCGATCTCGGCCGTGCTCGCACGCCAGGAGGCGCCGGCCGTGCCGCCGGTGGCCATCGCCGCGCTGCCTGCCGAAGCGCAGTCGGTCGACCTTGCCATTCGTCGGGGCGGACCGTTCGCCTATCCGAAGGATGGCATCGTGTTCGCAAATCGCGAGCGCTTGCTCCCGGAGCAGCCGCGCGGCTTCTATCGCGAATACACCGTGCCGACGCCAGGGGCGCACGACCGCGGCCCGCGACGCATCGTCTGCGGCGGGCCGCAGCCGACCGCGCCGGTCGCCTGCTACTACACCGCCGATCACTACTCGAGCTTTCACCGGATCACGCCATGAGCGCAGCAGAAATTTTTCTTGAACAGGAGGAACGCGACATGCTCTTGCAGACAGTCCGTCCGAACATCGTCCAGTCGATCCGGGCCTACCGGGTCGACGACCTGATGCAGGCCGCGCGTCACGCCGACCAGCATTTCCTCTACGCGAACCTGACTGCGGCGCAATCCAAGCAGGACGTGCTCGAAGCGATCGCCGAGTCGTTCACTTTCCCGGCGCACTTCGGCAAGAACCTCGACGCGCTGTTCGACTGCATGACCGACCTCGTCCACAAATCCGGCCCCCAGCCCGGCTTCGTCGTCGTCCTCGAGCAGCTTCCCGACAACCCGCGCTTCGACCGCGAGGCGCGCGAGCAGCTGCTCGACGTGTTCCGCGACGCCGCCGACTTCTGGGCGGAGCGCAAAGTACCGTTCCGGTGCTTCTATTCTTTTCAGTAGCCCGCTCCCAAGAAACAGGGTCATGGGAGCGGGCGACGGAAGTGGCCCCCGGAGCACAAAGCGTCAATGGCAGCGACAAGCCGCTCAAGGCCGCCAAGACGGCGGCGAACAGCAGTTTCGGCGCGAACATGCCGGTCATGAGCAGCGCCTTCGACACGGCGTGGGTCGAAGCGGCATAGAGCCTCTTCAACCGCGCTGAAGGCCCGGCCATGCCGGGCCTTCGTCCTTCAGGATTGCTCGCTCCCCGCTGCGCCCGCCTCACCGAGAGGAAGGGGCCGACGCCTCCGGAGTCGTGTTCTTGAGGGCAACGGACAGGGCAACCCATTCGTCGACCGGCACCTCCTCGGCGCGACGATGAAGGTCGAAGCCGGTGTCTTCCCCCCGCGCGTCGAGCCAGCGGCCGACGGTGTGTCGGAGCAGCTTGCGACGCTGCGAGAAGCCGACGGTGACCAGCTCGCGCAGCAGCGCGGCGTCGACGTCCTCACGCCGCGGCAACGGCGTCATGCGGAGCACGGCGGACTCGACGCGCGGCGGCGGCTCGAAGGCTTCCGGCGGCACGTCGAGCAGCGGCTCGATCCGGTAGCGCCACTGCAGCATCACCGTCAGCCGGCCGTAGTCCTTGTTGCCGGGCCGGGCCGCGATGCGGTCGACGACCTCCTTCTGCAGCATGAAGTGCTGGTCCTCGATGGCGTGACTCGCCTCGAGCAGGTGGAAGAGGATCGGCGTCGAGATGTTGTAGGGCAGGTTGCCGACGACCCGCAGCTTGCGCGACGCAGGCGCCGCCGCAAGCAACGCGGGGAAGTCGACGTCCAGCACATCGGCCTCGATGACCTCGAGGCCGGGCGTACGGCGCAAGCGAGCGGCCAGGTCGCGATCGAGCTCGACGACGGTGAGCCTGTCGCAGCGCTCGAGCAAGGGACCGGTCAGCGCGCCGCGCCCCGGACCGATCTCGACCAGCGCCTGGCCGGGTCGCGGATCGATGGCGTCGACGATCCGGTCGATGACCCCGCCGTCGACGAGGAAGTGCTGGCCGAAGCGCTTCCTGGCGTGATGCACGGCTAGCGCCCGCCGGACGGCGGCCGGGGTCGCGCGCGGTCGTCGATCACTGGGGAGGTTCGCGGTACTCGATGTAGGCGCGGCCGCGCAGGTCGCGCAGCCATTCCGCGAACGCCGCCTCGAACTTCTGCTCGCGCAGGATGTTCCTTGCCTGCTCGCGAAGCTGGCGAACGTCGAGCGTCGTCTGGCGGCGATCGACGACCTGGATCAGATGGAGGCCGAAGCGCGTCGTCACCGGATCGGAAATGCCGCCGATCGGCAGCGCCGCCATCGCTTCCTCGAACTCCGGAACGAACGAGCCGGGCGCCGTCCAGCCGAGATCGCCGCCTTGCGCCGCGCTGCCGTCCTCCGAGTTCTCGCGCGCCAGTTGCTCGAAGGTGCGCGCGCGCGACTGGATGTCGCGCTTGAACTGGAGCAGGCGGCGCGCGGCCGCCTCGGCGCTCAGCTCGGCCGACGGTCGCAGCAGGATGTGCCGCACGCGCGACTGCTCGACGGTGAACGCACCCGACTCCTTGCGATCGACGAGCTTGAGGACGTGGAAGCCCGCACCGCTGCGGATCAGCTCGGGCGTGATCTCGCCGGGCTTGAGGCCCTGCACGGCGCGCGCGAAGAGGTCGGGCAGGCGATCGACCGGGCGCAGGCCCATCTCGCCGCCCTGGGCGCGGTTGTTGTCCTCGGACATCTCGCGCGCCACGGTCGCGAAGTCCTCGCCGCCGCGGACGCGCTTCAGCGCCGCCTCGGCGCGGCCGCGCCTCTCGGCGACCAGGCCGTCAGCGGCGCCTTCCGGGACGGTCACCAGGATCTGCGCGACGTTGATCTGCGTGCTCGCGCCCGCCGCGCTGCGCCGCTTCTCGATCAGCTCGTCGATCTCGGCGTCGCTCACCTTGATCCGGTTGACGACCTCGCGTTCGCGCACCCGCTCGACCATGATCTGGTCGCGGATGTTCTCGCGGAACTTCGCGAACGGAATGCCCTCCTGGCGCAGCCGCTCGCGCAACTGCGGCAACGTCATCTGGTTCTGGGTCGCCACGTTGGCGACCGCGCGGTCGATCTCGGGGTCGTCGACGCGCGCACCGGTGTCGCGCGCGTTGGTGACCAGCACCCGCTCGTCGATCAGGGCATCGACCACCTGCTTGCGCAGCGTCGACATCGGCGGCAGCGACGCCTTGTTGCGCGCCGCCTCCTCGCGGATGCGCGCGAGCCGCTGCTGCACCTCGCTGGCGGTGACGAGCTCCTGGTTGACCACGGCGACGATGTAGTCGCCCGTCTGGGCGAAAGGCTGCGTGGCGGCGAGCGCGAGGATCCCCGCCGCGGCGACGCGCCGGCCAAGGAGTTTCAGGTCAGTCATAGGGCGTGAACGGTGGGGTCGACGTGCGCTCCTCGCGCAGGAGCTGATAGCCCGGCACATTGTCCTTCAAGACCCTGAGCGGGTTCGAGCCGATCCGCGAGAGGCCGACGAGCTCGAGCTGGAGCAGGAGGCGCGTCGTCGCTTCGCTTCGGCCGGTGGAAAGTCGCTCGACGACGACGCGGCCGATCCAGCAGCCGGCGTCGTACTCGAGCCCGGCGATCGAATCGGTGATGCGGCTGTCGCGCATGCTGTAGTTGACGTGGCCGACGGTGTAGAGGGTGCCGCCGCAGCCGGCGCTGCTTGCCTGCTGGCTGCGTTCGCCCTCCCCGCGGGCGCGGCCGTACAGCGGCCACTGCCAGCCGAGCTCCATCTGCTCGGACAACCCGCGCGAGAGGCGGTAGGTGAGGGCGACGGTTCGGTACGGCCCGGGCGAGTAGCGCATGCCCGCGAGCGAGCGCTGGATGCGGTGGCTGTCGGGGTTGAACTGCGCGCCGAGGTCGAACACCCAGCGCGGCACGAGACTGGTCGAGCCGAACGCGAGGACGTCGGAGAAGCGCTGCGTCAGGGGCACGTTGTCGGGAGTGATCCGCTGGTCGCGGAAGCGATAGCGCTCGGCGAGGCCGACGCGCAGCGCTTCGGCGCCGGTGTCGGGATCGAGCACGCGCGAGATCACGCCGGCGGTGAGCTGGCTCGAATCCGAGACCCGGTCGACGCCCGAGAACAGGTTCTCCGTGAACAGCGAGTCGAAGTTGAAGTCCTTCAGCGCCGAGTCGAAGTTCGGGAAGAACTCCTGACGCTTGTACGGCGTGTTGACGTAGAACAGGCGCGGCTCGAGCGTCTGGCGAACAGCCCGTCCGAACAGCTCGGTCTCGCGTTCCAGCGTCCACGCGCTGTCGAGGCTCACCGTCGGGATGATGCGCGACGCGCTGCGGCTGCCGTCGGCGCGGGGCAGGTCGAGCGAGTAGCTGGCCGCGTTGAAGGAGACCTGCGGCGTCAGCGTCCAGCCGGGCGTCACGAACGGTCGGGCGATGCTGCCCAGCGCGTGAGTGCGAACGCCGGTCTGGCGTTCGAGGATGAAGCGGTCCTGCGGATTGGCGAAGCGATTGACTTCGGCCTCCAGGCCGAGCAAGAGGCCGAAGCGACCCGGCCCGGCGTAGCGGGCGCCGATCTGCGGCGCGCGCTCGTACGGCGCGTCGATGCGGGTCGTCGGATCCTCGGTCTGCAGGATCTGCCACCGCATCGCGCGCGCATACGTCGTCCAGTCGCCGAAGTCGCGCGAGACGAGCAGGTCGGTCTGCAGCAGCCGCGGCGTCAGGCTCTTGATCTCGCCCGGGAAATCCTTCCAGTAGTCGTCGTCCGAGACGCGCTGCAGCCGGAACTGGACTCGGGCGTCCAAGGGCAGCACGCCGTCGTGCTCGGCGCGCAGGAGGGAGCGCGAGCGCTCGGCGACGGCGTCGCGCGGCATCACGCTGCCATACAGGGAGCCCACGAAGGAAGGCTCGAGGTAACGGAACTCGCTGTCGAGCGACGGACCGCGCCGGAACGCCTCCTTCATGGTGAAGGTCGCGTCGCGGTTGGGCGCGATGTTCCAGTAGTACGGGATGGCCGCCTGGAAGCCGCTGCGGTTGTCGATGCCGAAGCTCGGCGGCAGGAAGCCGGACTTGCGCTCGTCGCTGAGCGGAAAGCTGAGAACGGGCGAGGCCAGGATCGGCACGCCGTAGAAGCGCAGCACCGCGTCGCGCGCGATGCCTTCGTTGGCCTCGTTGTCGATTCGCAGCTGGCCCGCCTTCAGGATCCACACCGGCTCGCCGTCGCGGTCCTCGATCGTGCAGCTCGAGTAGGTGGCGTCGGTCGCGGCGGCACGCTGGTCGTCGATGAACTCGATCAGCCTCGCCTTGCCGCCTGCGCCGGTCCGGGCGAAGCGATAGGTCGGCTCGCGAAAGAAGCCCTCGAACCGCTCGATCTTGAGCTGCAGCTCCGGGCCGCTGAAGACGCTGCCGTCGCGGGTGACGACGACATGGCCGGTGGCACGCGCCAGGTCCTCCGCCTGCTCGTAGGTGAGCTTGTCGGCGTGGATCACGGTGCCGCCGCGCCGGAACTCGACGTCGCCTTCGGCGGTCGCGTCGAGGTCGGGGCGGGCGCGGACCTCGCGCGCACGCAGGATGATCGGCAGCTGCCTCGCGGCGTCGCCCCGCGGCGGCGCCTGCAGCACGTCGGCGCTGCGCAGCTCGACGCCGGCGCTGCCGGCGCTCGCCGCCGCGCCGGGGCTTGCGGCGCTCGCTGCAGGGCTCGACGCAGGGCTCGACGGCGCCGGCTGCGCCAGCGCCGCGACGGTGAAGGCAGCCAGCGGCGTCGCCAGCCACGTCGCGCCGGGCCGCGGCCGCTCGCGAACGCTGGATCGGGGACCTTGGCGAGCGGCTGGACTCAATGTGGCGAGAGGCGGGCGATGCGAAGCGCGATGCCGGCTTCACGCGCGGGCCGCCGGACAAAGACGGTGCGTGGCCTGCGGGCCATGCGGCACCGATTTGTAGAATCGATTATCCACGAGGCGTTCCTTCCTCGCGCTCGTCGGCCCTCCCATTCGCCCCGTGACCCCGCCTTCCTCGCCTGCTCCGGCCATCGGCTGGAGCGACCCCGCGCGTGCCGACGCGTTCTTCGCCTGGCTCGCCCGCGTCGGCGCGCAGCACGACGTGGTCTCGGCCAGCCTGCGGCCGGCATCGAGCGACGCGAGCTTTCGCCGCTACTTCCGCGCCGATCGCGAATCCGGCCGCAGCGTCATCGTCATGGACGCGCCACCGCCGCAGGAAGACGTCCGGCCGTTCGTCCACGTCGCCGGCCTCATCGCGGCGGCCGGCCTGCACGGCCCGCGCGTCCTCGCGGCCGACACGACGCACGGCTTCCTCCTCCTCGACGACCTCGGCAGCGAGCTCTATCTGCAGGCGCTGCAGGCGGCGCAGGCGAGCGGCGACCTGCGCCGCGCCGACAGCCTGATGCGCGACGCCATCGCCGCCTTGATCGTGTGGCAGTCCAAGGTGCCGGTGGCGGCGCTGCCGCCGTACGACGACGCGCTGCTGCGCCGCGAGCTCGCGCTCTTTCCCGACTGGTGCGTGACGCGCGAGTGCGGCGCCACGTGGAGCCCGGCCGACCGGGCGACCTGGGACGACGCGTGCAACCAGCTCGTCGCGGCCGCGCTGGCGCAGCCGGTCGTCGCGGTGCACCGCGACTGGATGCCGAGAAACCTCATGGTCGCCGACCCGAACCCCGGCATCCTCGACTTCCAGGACGCCGTCGCCGGGCCGATCGGCTACGACGTCGCCTCGCTGCTGCGCGACGCGTTCATCTCGTGGGACGAGGAGCAGGAGCTCGACTGGGCGATCCGCTACTGGGAGGCGGCGCGCAGGGCGAGCCTGCCGGTGCCGGGCGACTTCGGCGAGCTCTGGCGCAATGTCGAATGGATCGGCCTGCAGCGCCACCTGAAGGTGCTCGGCATCTTCTCGCGCCTCAAGCACCGCGACGCCAAGCCCGCCTACAGCGCCGACCTGCCGCGCTTCTTCGCCTACGCGCACAAGGTGGCGACGCGCTACTCGACGCTGCGCCCGCTCGCGCGCCTGCTCGAGCCGCTCATGGGCGCGACGACGATCGAAGCGTTCCACTAGCGGCCCGATGACCGCGCCGCGCTTCGGCCGCCCCCTGCTCGCGCAGTTCCCGCTGGAGCCGGGCGGGACCTACCTGAACCACGGCACGGTCGGCGTCACGCCGAACGCAGTCATGCGCGCGCGCTTCGCGCTGCTCGACGAGATCGAGCGCCATCCGGCGCGCTTCATGCTGCGCGAGCTGGCGCACCTGCGCGCCTCGACGTCGGCGTCGCCGGCCGACGCCGGTGCGCCGTCGCGGCTGCGTGCCGCCGCCGAACGCGTCGGCACCTTTCTCGGCTGCAGCGGCGACGCGCTCGCGTTCGTCGACAACGCAAGCTCGGGCGTCAATGCGGTGCTGCGCTCGATCGCCCTGGCGCCCGGCGACGAGATCGTCATCACCGACCATGCCTACGGCGGCGTGGCGCGCGCCGTCGCCTTCCTCGCCGCCGAGCGCGGCGCGGTCGTCAAGACCGTCGCCTGGCCGACGCCGATCGAAGACCCGGCCGCCTGCGTCGCCGCGCTCGCGAGCGCGCTCGGGCCGCGAACGCGCCTCGCGGTGCTCGACCACGTGACCTCCGAAACCGCGCTCGTCCTGCCCATCGCCGAGCTCGCCGCCGCATGCCGCGCGCACGGCGTCGCGGTGCTCGTCGACGGCGCGCACGCCCCGGGCGCGATCGAGCTGCGCATCGAGGCGCTCGGCGTCGACTGGTATTCGGCCAACCTGCACAAGTGGGCGTTCGCGCCGCGCGGCTGCGGCGTGCTTTGGGCAGCGCCTGACCGTCGGGAGGGACTGCATCCGGCGGTGATCTCGTGGGGAGTCACGAACGCCGACTGGCTGCAGGAGTTCGACTGGACCGGGACCCGCGATCCGACCCCCTGGCTCTGCGCGCCCGCGGCGATCGACTTCCTCGAGCACGACCTCGGCGCGGAGGCGATGCGCGCGCACAACCACGCGCTCGCGTGGAACGGCGCCGTCCGCCTCGCCGCGCGTTGGCAACGTCCCTGGCAGACGCCCGAATCGATGATCGGCTGCATGGCCGCGGTGCCGCTGCCGCGCCGGCTCGACGGCGCCGACGCGCAGCGCGTCCGCGACGCGTTGTGGTTCGAGCACGGCATCGAGATCGCGGTGCTCGCGCGCGACGGCGCGCTCTGGGCGCGCGTCTCGGCGCAGGTCTACAACGACGACGACGACCTCGAGCGCCTCGCCGACGCCGTCGACGCGATTGCGCGTCGCTGAGCGTCGTCGAGCGGCGTCGCTGGACCGCCTCGCCCCATGCTTCGCCTGACCGAGCTGCGCCTCCCGCTCGAGCACGCC
>DATIDZ010000055.1:0-10372 GCA_035456045.1 Caldimonas sp. | reverse complement strand
GTCGATCCTGCCGATCATCGCGAGCGAGACGCTGGTGAGCGTGCCGGCGGTGTCGATGGCCGTCGTGCAGTCGGTGATTCCGGTCTCGTGCGTGCTCATCGTGATCGCCGAGGTGATGCACCTCGTCTCGCTGCTGCGCCCGGCCGACGCCCTGCGGGCGAGCGGACCGGCGCTGTCCGACGGGCTGCATTGAAGGTGCCGCGATGACGATGCTCCTCCTCTTCGCGGCAGTCCTTGCGCTGGTGCTGATCGACGTGCCGATCGCGGTCTCGCTCGGCATCGTCGCGGTGATCGCGATGGTCGCGAGCCACGGCGTCGAGTCGCTCCCCAACGTCGCGGTCGTCACCTACAACGGCGCCACCAACTTCCCGCTGCTCGCGATCCCGCTCTTCATCCTCGCCGGCGCGATCATGAACGCGTCGGGCATCTCGCGCCGGCTGATCGCGTTCGCGTCGTCGCTGTTCGGCTGGATCCGGGGCGGCCTGGCGCAGGTCTCGATCGGCGCGTCGCTGTTCTTCGCCGAGATCTCGGGCTCGGCGGTGGCCGACGTCGCGGCGCTCGGCTCGATCCTCATCCCCGGCATGACGAGCAAGGGCTACCCCAAGGCGTATGCCGCGGCGAGCATGTCGTCGGCGGCCACGCTCGCCGTCATCATTCCGCCGTCGATCCCGATGATCCTGTACGCCGTGATGGCCGAGACGTCGGTCGTGCAGCTGTTCGTCGCCGGCATCGTGCCCGGGCTGATCGGCGCCGCCGGGCTGATGGGGGTCGCCTACTTCCTCGCCCGCCGGTACAACCTGCCGCGCGAGGCGGCGTTCTCGCTGGCCACCGTCTGGTCGACGTTCAAGGACGCGCTCTGGGCGTTCCTGCTGCCGGTGATCATCCTCGGCGGCATCTTCGGCGGCGTCGTCACGGCGACCGAAGGCGCGGCCCTCGCCGTCATCGCCGCGCTCGCGATCGGTCTCGTCATCTACCGCGAGCTCGACCTGCGCCAGCTGCGCATCGCCATCATCGACGGCGGCGTGCAGACCGCGATCGTCATGCTGCTCGTGGCGACGAGCGCGCTGCTCGGCACCTACCTGAGCGAGATCCAGGCGCCGCAGCAGCTCGCGCGCATGGTTGCGGACCTCACCTCGAACAAGTGGCTCGTGCTGGCGCTGCTCAACGTGCTGTTCCTCTTCCTCGGCATGTTCCTGCACTCGGCGGCGGCGATCATCCTGGTCGTTCCGATCGTCATGCCCCTCGTGCGCAGCGTCGGTATCGACCCCGTCCATTTCGGGCTCATCGTCACGATCAACCTCGGCATCGGTCAGCAGACGCCGCCGGTCGCGAGCGTGCTGATGGTCGCCAGCTCGATCGCCAAGGCGAGCGTGTGGGAGGTCACCAAGGTCAACATCTGGTACATCGCGATCCTGATCGCGGTGCTGATGCTCGTGACCTACGTGCCGTCGACCGGGATGGGGCTGGTGAACCTCTTCTATCGCTGAGCCCGCCGCCGGCCCGGTGGCGGCGCGCTAGGGGCGGCGCGGCAGGACGACCGTGAACGTCGTGCCGCGCTCCGGCGAGGCCTCGACGCTGACGCGTCCGCCGTGCGCGTCGATCACCTTGCGGACCATGAACAGGCCCAGGCCGAGGCCGGCATACGTCGCGTTCTCCGACTCGACGCGGGCGACCGGGTCGAAGATCGTCTGCAGGGTCTCGACGTCGATCGGCGTGCCGTCGCCGTGCACGGTGACGGTGACTTCGTCGGCCGCGCTGCCATCGACGGCGATGCTGACCGTCGATCCGCGCGAAGCGAAGCGCGCGGCGTTGCCGATCAGCGCGCCGATCGCTTCGCGGATGCGCGCCTGGTCCCAGTCGCCGCTCGGATCGCCGTCGGCGCTGAGGCGGATCCTGCGCTCGGGATCGACGCGGGCGAAGGCGTCGAGCGCCTGCCGGCACAGCACGCCCATGTCGTCGCGGACGCGGTCGATCTCGAGGTGCTCGCCGAGGCGCACGGTGGTGAAGTCGGAGAGCGCGTCGAGCGTCTGGCGCACCTGCTGGCAGCTCCTCAGGATGCGCTGCGCCGCCTTCGCCTCGGGCGAGCCGGGCGTGCTGCGGTGCGTCAGCACCTGCGCCGACATGAGGATCGAGGCCACCGACGTGCGCAGCTCGTGATTGAGGACGCCGAGGAACAGCGCGTGCGGCTGCGATTCGGAAGGCGAGAACGTCGCCGTCAGCTCGGCGAGGCTGCGGTCCATCGCCTCGTTGAAGCGAACCAGGTCGTCGAGGTCCGATGCACTCGGCGACGGGTGCTTGCGGCGCCATTGGCGGATCACGCTGGCGCGCAGCGACGCGTAGTCCTCGACCAGCTGGCCGGCGTGCGAATGCGGCGATCCCGGCGCCTCCTCGGCCGCCGCCGCGCCGGCCGCCGCGCCGGCCGCCGGGGCGCTCGGCGGCTGGCGCTTCATCTCGTCGGCGACCGCTCGCAGCACCTTGCCGAAGTGCTGCCGGCGCGCCGCCGGCTCGCGCCGCGGCGATGTCGCGCCGCAGTCGCGCTCCCACTGGGAGAGGATGTCGTCGAGGCTCTCGTGGATGAAGTGCGGCAGGCTCATGAGGGTCGGGAGCGCGGCGGCTCCGGGCGAAGGGAGCGGCGCGTCAGGCCGCCTTGGCGAGGCTCCGGGAGACGGCGTCGGTGGCGGCGAAGCGGTCCATCGCCGCCTGCACGCCGCTGGCGGCGAGCGACACGCCGGCGAGCTTGAGCCCCATCTCGCAGCCGGCGAGGGTGGCGAGCAGCGTCAAGTCGTTGCTGTCGCCGAGGTGGCCGATCCGGAACATGCGCCCCTTGACCTTGCCGAGGCCGGTGCCGAGCGAGAGGTCGAAGCGCTCGTAGATGAGGCGCCGGACCGCATCGGCGTCGACGCCCGCGGGCATGACGACGCCCGTCAGCACGGGCGAGCGCCGTTGCGGCTCGACGCACTGGATCGGCAGCTGCCAGGCATCGACGGCGGCACGGACGCCCTCGGCCCAGCGCTCGTGGCGCGCGAACACGTTGTCGAGCCCCTCGCCGAGCAGCATCTCGAGCGCCTCGTGGAGGCCGTAAAGGAGGTTGGTGTTCGGCGTCGTGGGCCAGTAGCCGTCGGCGTTCATCGCGACGATCTCGTCCCACGACCAGAACGCGCGCGGCAGCTTCGCCGTCCTCGCGGCCGCCAGTGCGCGCGGCGAGATCGCGTTGAAGCCGATGCCGGGCGGCAGCATCAGCCCCTTCTGCGAGCCGCCGACGGTCACGTCGATGCCCCATTCGTCGTGGCGCAGGTCGGCGCAGGCCAGGCCCGAGATCGAGTCGACCAGCAGCAGGGCCGGGTGGCCGGCGGCGTCGATCGCCTTGCGGACCGCGGCGATGTCGGAGAGCGCGCCGGTCGAGGTCTCGTTGTGGACGACGCAGACCGCCTTGATCTTCTTCTCGCCGTCCTTCCTGAGCCGGGCCTCGATCTGGTCGGGCTGGACGCCACGGCGCCAGTGCGGCGCTTCGGGCAGCAGGGCGTCGCTGCCGGGGGCGACCAGGATCTCGGTGGCCAGGCCGAGGCGGGCGGCCATCTTCTGCCAGAGGGCGGCGAAGTGACCCGTCTCGACCATCAGCACGGCGTCGCCCGGGCTCAGCGTGTTGACGAGGGCCGCCTCCCAGGCGCCGGTGCCCGACGCGGGATAGATGACGACCGGGTGGCGCGTCTTGAACACCTTGCGGACGTCGGCCAGGACCTTCCTGCCGAGGGCGCCGAACTCGGGGCCGCGGTGGTCGATCGTCGGCAGGCTCATCGCCCGCAGGATCCGGTCGGGCACCGGGCTCGGACCGGGGATCTGCAGGAAGTGGCGGCCGGTCGGGTGGAAGTCGAGGTCGAGCATGATCGGCGTCTCGTGGCGACACCATTCTTGCATCCCCGGCAGGCGGTCCTGCGCTTGTCCCTGCACCGTCGGGCGGTGCGCCGCCGCGAGTGCAAGAATCGGCCGAGGATGAAGCCGCGATGCTGATCGATCGCCCCGAGCACCTCGTGGCTGCCGCTGCGCCGAAGGGAACGCGACTGCCGGCGAACGAGGTCGCGGTCGCGCTCGACCGGCGCCTGAGCCGCGAAACCGAAGGCGAGGTGCTGTTCGACCCGGCGTCGCGCGGCCGCTATGCGACCGATGCGTCGATCTACCAGATCATGCCGGTCGGCGTGCTCGTGCCGAAGAGCGACCGCGACGTCGCGATCGCGCTCGAGATCGCGCGCGAGCTCGCCGTGCCGGTGCTGCCGCGCGGCGCCGGCACGAGCCAGTGCGGCCAAACGACGGGCGCGGCGCTCGTCATCGACAGCACCAGGCACCTGCGCAACGTCGTCGCCGTCGACGCCGAGCGCCGCGTCGCGACGGTCGAGCCGGGCGTCGTTCTCGACGACCTCAACGCGCAGCTGAAGCCGCACGGGCTCTGGTTCCCGGTCGACGTGTCGACGAGCGCGCAGGCGACGATCGGCGGCATGGCCGGCAACAACTCGTGCGGCTCGCGCTCGATCGCCTACGGGAACATGGTGCACAACGTGCTCGGCATCGACACGCTGCTCGCCGACGGCGCCGCCGTCTCGTTCGGACCGATGAAGGACGCCAGCGGCCGCGCCGCTGCGATCGGCGCGTTCGTTCGCGACCTCGCGCTGCGGCACCGCGGCGAGATCGAGGCGCGCTGGCCGAAGGTGCTGCGCCGCGTCGGCGGCTACAACCTCGACATCTTCCATCCGCAGAGCGAGAAGCCCTACACCGACGACGGCAGCGTCAACCTCGCGCACCTCCTCGTCGGCGCCGAGGGCACGCTCGCGTGGTCGCGCACCCTGACGCTCAAGCTCGCGCCGTTGCCGACCGCGAAGGTGCTCGGCGTCGTCAACTTCCCGACCTTCCATGCGGCGATGGACGCGGCGCAGCACATCGTCACCCTCAAGCCGACCGCGGTCGAGCTCGTCGACCGGACCATGATCGAGCTGGCGCTGGCGAACCCTGCGTTCGCGGCGACGATGCGAACGGCGCTGCGCGGCGAGCCGGCGGCAATCCTGCTGGTCGAGTTCGCGAGCGACGTCAAGGACGCGCTGCTTCGGCGGCTCGGCCGCCTGGTCGAGCTGATGGGCGACCTCGGCCTGCCCGGAAGCGTCGTCGAGATGCCCGACGACGCGGCGCAGAAGAACCTCTGGGAAGTCCGCAAGGCCGGCCTCAACATCATGATGAGCCTCAAGGGCGACGGCAAGCCGGTGAGCTTCATCGAGGACTGCGCCGTCCCGCTCGAGCATCTGGCCGAGTACACCGACGCGCTCACCGAGGTGTTCGCGCGCCACGGCACCCGCGGCACCTGGTACGCGCACGCCTCGGTCGGCACGCTGCACGTGCGGCCGATTCTCGACATGCGGCGCGACGGCGCGAAGAAGATGCGCGCGATCGCCGTCGAGGCGTCGGCGCTGGTGCGCAAGTACAAGGGCGCGTTCAGCGGCGAGCACGGCGACGGCCTCTGCCGCGGCGAATGGATCGAGTGGCAGTTCGGCCCGCGCCTCGGCGAGGCGTTCCGCTCGATCAAGGACGTCCTCGATCCGAACGGCCTCTTCAACCCCGGCAAGATCGTCGATCCGCCGAAGATGGACGACGGCACGCTGTTCCGCTTCCCGCCGCCGGAAGCGCCGGCGCCGTATCGGACGATCGCGCTCGCGCCGGTGCTCGACTGGTCCGCGTGGGATGTGCAGAACGATCCGCGCACCGAGGCGATCTCGGCGCCGGGAACGGGCGGCGACTCGACCGGCGGCTTCGCCAAGGCGGTCGAGATGTGCAACAACAACGGCCACTGCAGGAAGTTCGACGCCGGCACGATGTGCCCGAGCTTTCGCGCCACGCGCGACGAGCAGCACGTGACGCGGGGACGTGCGAACACCCTGCGGCTGGCGCTCTCCGGCCAGCTCGGGCCCGACGCGTTCACGAGCGACGCGGTCAAGGCGGCACTCGACCTCTGCGTCTCGTGCAAGGGCTGCAAGCGCGAGTGCCCGACCGGGGTCGACATGGCGCGGATGAAGATCGAGTTCCTCGCCCACTACACGAAGCGGCACGGGCACTCGCTCAAGGACCGCCTGCTCGCGCGCCTGCCGGACTACGCCCATGCGGTGAGCCGCGTCGCCTGGCTCGCGAACCTGCGCAACCGCCTCCCGGGCGCGGCGCTTCTCGGCGAGCGCCTGCTCGGCCTGGCGGCGCAGCGAAAGCTTCCGACCTGGCGCGGCGACACGTTCTGGCGCGTTCGCGACGCGGCCGATTTCGCCAGCGCGGAGGCGACGCTCGCCGCCGCGCAGGCCGGCGCCAAAGCGGCGGTGCTTTTCGTCGACACCTTCACCGGCGTCTTCGAGAGCGAGAACGCGCTCGCCGCGGCGCGCGTCCTGAAGGCCGCGGGCTATGCGGTGCACACGCTCGAGAAGGGAAGCGGCCACCATTGCTGCGGCCGCACGTTCCTCGCCAGCGGCCGCGTCGACGAGGCGCGCGATCGCGTCGGCGCGCTCATCGACGCGCTGTTGCCGTTCGCCGAAGCCGGCATCGCCATCGTCGGCCTCGAGCCGTCGTGCCTGCTGACGCTGCGCGACGAGGCGCTGGCGCTGGGCCTGGGCGACAAGGCGATCGCGGTCTCCCGGCACGCCCTCCTGTTCGAGGAGTTCATCGCCGGCGAGGCGAAGGCGGGCCGGTTCAACGTCGCCTTCACGCCGGTCGAGGCGCCGCTGCTGGTGCACGGGCACTGCCACCAGAAGGCGTTCGCCGCGGTGACGCCGATCCTCGAGGTGCTCAAGCTCGTTCCCGGCGCGAAGCCGTCGCTGATCGAGACCTCGTGCTGCGGCATGGCCGGCAGCTTCGGCTACGAGGCGCGTCACCATGCGGTGTCGATGGCGATGGCCGAGGCGCGCCTGCTGCCGGCGATCCGGAGCGCGCCCGACGCGATCGTCGTCGCCGACGGCACGAGCTGCCGCCAGCAGATCGCGCACGGGGCGCAGCGCGAGGCGCTCCATGTGGCGCGGATCCTCGAGCGGAGCCTGCCGCCGCCGGTCTCGCCATGACGTGGTCGATCGTCGCCCGCGACAAGGACGGCACCTTCGGCGTCGCCATTGCCAGCCGCTTCTTCGCCGTCGGCGCCCTGTGCGTTCACACGCGGCGCGGCGTCGGCGCCCTGTCGACGCAGGCGCTCATGAATCCGCTCTACGGGCCTGCGGCCATCGACTTGCTCGCCGAGGGCGTCGCGCCGAAAGAGGTCGTGGCTCAGCTCACCGATGCCGATGAAGGCCGGGCGCAGCGCCAGCTCCACCTGATCGGCGCGCACGGTCGCGCCGCCGCCTACACCGGCAAGCACTGCATCGACTGGCGCGGCCACCGCGTGCATGCCGGTTTCAGCGTCGCCGGCAACATGCTCGCCGGCACCGACGTGATCGACGCGACCGTGGCCGCGTACGCCGCCGGCGCGCGCCTGCCCCTGGCCGAGCGCCTGATCGCGGCGATGGACGCCGGCGAGCGCGCGGGCGGCGACAAGCGCGGCCGGCAGGCGGCGGCGCTGCGCATCCACGGCGACGAGGACTACCCGAGCCTCGACCTGCGCGTCGACGACCACGAGGCGCCGCTCGTCGAGCTGCGCCGCCTCTACGAGAAGAGCCTCGAGCGCTTCCAGCCCTTCATCGCCTGCCTGCCCGGCCGCCGCGATCCCGTCGGCCTGCTCCATCGCGACGAGATCGAGCGCCGCGTCGAGGCGTTCGCCGCCGAGCGCGGGCGCGGTCGCGGCTCGCCGCCTGCATGACGAGCGCACCGCTGATGAGTTGCATCGACTGTCCGGAGAATCCTCGATGAGCCTGTTCACCCGCCTCGCCGTTTCCGCGCTCGCCCTCGCGTCGTTCGCGGCCCAGTCGCAGACCCTCCGGGTCGGGCTCGCCGAGGACCCCGACGTCCTCGACCCGACGCTGGCGCGCACCTTCGTCGGCCGCATCGTCTTCGCGTCGCTCTGCGACAAGCTGTTCGACATCGACGAGAAGCTGGCGATCGTTCCGCAGCTCGCGACCGGCTACGAGTGGTCGGCCGACAGCAAGACGCTGACGATCAAGCTGCGCAACGACGTCGTCTTCCACGACGGCGAGAAGCTCGACGCGGCGGCCGTGAAGTTCAACATCGAGCGCCACAAGACGATGGCCGGATCGAACCGGAGCGGCGAGCTGCGCCCGGTCGCGAGCGTCGACGTCGTCGACCCGACGACCGTCAAGCTCAACCTCTCGGCGCCGTTCACGCCGATCCTCGCCGCGCTCGCCGATCGCGCCGGCATGATGGTCTCGCCCAAGGCGGCGAAGGCCGAGGGCGCCAACTTCGGCGCCAGGCCGGTGTGCTCGGGGCCGTTCAAGTTCGTCGAGCGGGTCGCGCAGGACCGGATCGTCCTCGAGCGCCACGCGGCCTACTGGAACAAGGCCAACGTCCACTTCGACAAGGTCGTCTTCACGCCGATCGTCGACGCGACGGTGCGGCTCGCGAACCTGCGCTCGGGCCAGTTCGACGTCATCGAGCGCGTCGCGCCGTCCGACGTCGAGGGCCTGAAGAAGGACAAGAACCTCAAGGTCGCGCGCATCACCGAGATCGGCTACCAGGGCATCACGATCAACGTGGGCAAGAGCGAGCAGGCGCAGAAGAACCCGCTCGGCAAGGACGCCAAGGTGCGCGAGGCGTTCGAGCTCGCGCTCGACCGCGCCGGCATCGTCCAGGTCGTGATGGACAACGAGGCGACCGTCGGCAACCAGTGGGTCGCGCCGAACAACGCCTTCTACGCCAAGAACGTGCCGATCCCGAAGCGCGACATCGCGCGCGCCAAGGCGCTGCTCAAGGAGGCCGGCGTTCCCAACCCGAGCTTCACGCTGGTGACGCCGACCACCTCGGATGCGCAGCGGCTTGCGCTCGTCGTCCAGGCGATGACGCGCGAGGCCGGCTTCAACGTCAAGATCCAGTCGACCGAGTTCGCGACCTCGCTCAACATGGCCGACAAGGGCGACTTCGAGGCCTACGTCCTCGCCTGGAGCGGCCGCGCCGATCCCGACGGCAACCTCTACAGCTTCGACGCGTGCAAGCAACCGCTCAACTACGCCGGGTACTGCGTGCCGGAGGTCGACGAGCTGCTCAACGCGTCGCGCACCCAGCGCGACCCGGCCGAGCGGAAGAAGACCTACGAGCAGATCGCGGCGCGCGTCCTCAAGGACCGGCCGATCATCTACCTCTACCACCGCAACTGGCTGTGGGTGCACAGCGCCAAGCTGAACGGGATGCGCAGCATTCCCGACGGCTTGCTGCGGGTCACCGGCTTGAAGATGGGGTCGTGACGGAAGCGTTCGTCGGCGTGACTCGACGATGAGCGGCGCATGATCGAATTCCTCGTCAAGCGCATCGCGACGATCGTCCCGACGCTGGTCTTCGTCTCGATGCTGATCTTCGGGCTGCAGCAGCTGCTGCCCGGCGATCCGGCGGTGATCCTCGCCGGCGGGGAGCGCGACCCGAGCGTCGTCGCCTACCTGCACGAGAAGCTGCACCTCGACGATCCGCTCCCCGTTCGCTACGGCTACTGGGTCGGCGGCGTGCTGCGCGGCGACCTCGGCGAATCGGTGCGCACGCAGCAGCCGGTGCTCGACCTCGTCGCCCAGAAGCTGCCGGTGACGATCGAGCTCGCCGTGCTGGCGATGGCCATCGCGCTCCTGATCGGCATCCCGGCGGGAATCGTCTCGGCGGTCGGCCGCGGCACCGCCTGGGACGTCGGCGCCAACGCGTTCGCGCTCTGGGGCCTGTCGACGCCGAACTTCTGGCTCGGCATCCTGATGATCCTGCTCTTCTCGGTGCAGCTCGGCTGGCTGCCGGCGTCGGGCTACGTCAGCCCGTTCGAGAACCTGCGCGAGAACCTCGCCGCGATGATCATGCCGGCGTTCGTGCTCGGCAACGCGATCGCCGCCGTGCTCATGCGCCACACGCGCAGCGCGATGCTGCAGGTGCTGAACGCCGACTACGTTCGCACCGCTCGCTCGAAGGGGCTGAGCGAGCGCGTCGTCGTCCTCAAGCACAGCCTGCGCAACGCGCTGACGCCGATCATCACGCTCGGTGCGCTCGAGTTCGGCACGCTGCTCTCGGGCGCCGTGCTCACCGAGCAGGTGTTCACCATCCCCGGCTTCGGCAAGCTGATCGTCGACTCGGTCTTCAACCGCGACTACGCCGTCGTGCAGGGCGTCGTCCTGGTCACCGCGACGGCGTACATCGCGCTCAACCTGCTCGCCGACATCGCCTACTTCGCGGCGAATCCGAAGCTGCGCGGGCGAGCGTCGTGACCGCGGTGCTCGCCGGTTCCGCGTCC
>DATIDZ010000054.1:0-5976 GCA_035456045.1 Caldimonas sp. | reverse complement strand
CTACTTCCGCAGCATCGTCACGCTCGA
Source organism: Caldimonas sp. (assembly GCA_035456045.1). Lineage (GTDB taxonomy): Bacteria > Pseudomonadota > Gammaproteobacteria > Burkholderiales > Burkholderiaceae_C > Schlegelella_A. Next base: position 5,949 of record DATIDZ010000054.1, on the reverse strand, counting down.
CTGGGGCCACAGCTGGGCCACGCAGGAGGCCGTGAGCAACATCTTCGCGACGCGCGCACCGGCCACGCTGACGGTGATGCTGCCGATCCTGCTGCTCGACACGCTGCTGGCGATCCCGTTCGCGCTGCTGGTCGCCTACGTGCGCGGCTCGCTGACCGACCGCTCGATCATGGTGCTGACCACGGTGGCGCTGTCGATCTCGTTCCTGGTCTACGTGATCGTCGGCCAGTACCTGTTCGCGTTCCAGCTCGGCCTGTTCCCGGTGCAGGGCTGGAGCGACAGCCTCGCGACCAACCTGCGCCAGTACGTTCCGCTGCCGGTGATGCTCGCCGTCGCCGTCTCGCTCGCGCCGACGACGCGGCTGTACCGGACGTTTTTCCTCGACGAGATCGGCCACGACTACGTGCGCACCGCGCGCGCCAAGGGATTGACCGAGAACGTCATCATGCTCAAGCACGTGCTGCGCAACGCGATGATCCCGATCCTCACCAACGTCGCTGTCGCGCTGCCGGGCATCTTCGTCGGCTCGTTCCTGATCGAGGTGTTCTTCTCCATCCCGGGCCTCGGCCGCGAGATCCTGCTCGCGGTCAACCGCAGCGACTACCCGGTCATCCAGGCCTTCGCGATCTACATCGCCGTCATCACGATGGTCGTCAACCTGCTGACCGACGTCCTCTACAAGCTGGTCGACCCGCGGGTGGTGCTGTCGTGAGCGCCGTCATGGAGGCCCCGGTCGGCGCGACCGCGCCGGCGCGACGCTCCCCCGGCGTGTGGACCGCGGCCGCGCGGCGCTTTCGCAGCGACCGCGTCGGCGTCGTCTCGCTCGTCGTCGTCGCCCTGTTCATCCTGCTCGTCCTGTCGGCGGCGGTCGGCCTGGTCGCCAGCGACTGGCAATCCGAGCGCGGGGTTCCCGACGCGCCGCCGACCTTCGTCGGCCCGGCGCCGCCGACCGAGAGCATCGCCGCCGCCGCGCCGAGCGGCCCGAACGTCGACATCTCGGCGATCGACCCGCTCGCCCCGCGCTACAAGGAATGGGAGGAGGCGGCGAAGAAGTACAAGACCACGGAGACCGTCAAGGCGTCGACGCTGCCGTTCGGCGGCGACCGGCTCGGCCGCGACGTCCTCGCCAAGGCGATCAAGGGCGCGCAGGTCTCGATCCTCGTCGGCGTCTGCGCCGCGCTGCTGGCGACGACGATCGGCACGCTCCTCGGCGCGGCGGCAGGCTTCTTCGGCGGCCGCGTCGGCGACCTGCTCGAGTGGGTCTACAACGTCTTCACCGCGGTGCCGAGCATCCTCCTCATCTTCGCCTTCGCGGCGGTGTTCGGGCGCGGCGTCGGCCCGGTCGTGCTGATCCTCGGCCTCGCCGGCTGGACCGGCATCTACCGCCTGGTGCGCGCCGAGTTCCTCAAGCACGTCGTGCGCGACTACGTTCGCTCGGCCGAAGCGATCGGCGCCGGCAACCTGTCGCGCATGTTCCGCCACATCCTGCCCAACGTCAGCCACGTGATCCTGGTCCAGCTGTCGATCCTCGTCGTCGGCTTCATCAAGTCGGAGGTGATCCTCTCGTACCTCGGGCTCGGCGTCCGCGTCGACCAGGTGTCGTGGGGAACGATGCTCGCCGAAGCGCAGAGCGACCTCATCCTCGGCCACTGGTGGCAGCTCGCCGCCGCGACGATCTTCATGGCCGTCTTCGTCACCGCCTTCTCGCTCATGACCGATTCGCTGCGCGACGCCCTCGATCCCAAGCTGCGGGGGCTCGAATGAGCGCCGTTCCCTCCGCCGCGCGCAGCGGCGCGCCGCTGCTCTCGATCGCCGACCTGCGCGTGTCGTTTCGCATGGGGCGCGAGGGCGGGGTGATGCACCGGGTCGACGCCGTCAAGGGCGTCAGCTTCGAGCTGCCGGAGAACACCACCGTCGCCCTGGTCGGCGAGTCGGGATCGGGCAAGAGCGTGACGGCGATGTCGATCCTCAACCTGCTGCCCGACAACGCCGAGCGCTCGGGCTCGATCACGTTCCAGGGCCGCGACCTGCTCGCCGCCGCTCTCTCCGAGCTGCAGGCGCTGCGCGGCCGCGAGATCGCCTGCGTGTTCCAGGACCCGATGAGCTCGCTCAACCCGGTGTTCACGGTCGGCCAGCAGATCGCCGAGCCGTTGCGCAAGCACCTCGGCATGGGCGCGCGACAGGCGACCGCGCGCGCCGAAGCGCTGCTCGCCGAGGTCGGCATGCCCGAGCCGAAGCGGCGCCTCTCGGCGTATCCGCACCAGCTTTCCGGCGGCCAGCAGCAGCGCGTGATGATCGCGATGGCGCTCGCGTGCGAACCCAAGCTGCTGATCGCCGACGAGCCGACGACCGCGCTCGACGTGACGATCCAGCGCCAGATCCTCGAGCTGCTGGCCGGCCTCAAGGAACGGCGCCGGATGAGCATGCTCTTCATCAGCCACGACCTCGGCGTCGTCGGCGAGATCGCCGATCACGTGGTCGTGATGAGGAACGGCATCGTTCGCGAGCAGGGCGCCGTCGCCGACATCTTCGCGTCGCCCCAGGACTCGTACACCAAGGCGCTGCTCGCCTGCCGGCCGAGCCTCGACCAGCGCTCGCCGCGCCTGCTCGTCGTCGACGACCACATCGCCGGGCGCAGCGGCGCCGGCGTCGCGAAGAAGAAGGATCCCGGCGCGCGCGTCATGATCGACGCGACCGACATCACCAAGAGCTTCTGGATCCGCAGCGGCGTCTTCGGCCGCAAGGAGTTCAAGGCGGTGCGCGGCGCGACCTTCAAGCTGCGCGCGGGCCACACACTCGGCGTCGTCGGCGAGTCGGGGTCGGGCAAGACGACGCTCGGCCTGACGCTCCTGCGCCTGCACGAGCCGAGCGGCGGCCCGGCCGGCGGCAAGGCGATCTTCGACGGTCGCGACCTGCTCGCGCTGTCGAAGGCCGAGCTGCTGCCGATGCGAAAGCGCATTCAGGTCGTGTTCCAGAACCCGTACGCGTCGCTCAATCCGCGCTTCACGATCGGCCAGACGCTGGTCGAGCCGATGACCATCCACGGCATCGGCGCCGACGACGCGGCGCGGCGCGCGCGCGCTGCGGCGCTGCTCGTCAAGGTCGGCCTCGACGAGAGCGCCGTGCACAAGTACCCGCACGAGTTCTCGGGCGGCCAGCGCCAGCGCGTCGCGATCGCGCGCTGCCTGACGCTCGACCCCGAGGTGCTCGTCCTCGACGAGGCGGTGAGCGCGCTCGACGTCTCGGTGCAGGCGCAGGTGCTGAACCTGCTGAAGGACCTGCAGGACGAGCTCGGCCTGTCGTACATCTTCATCAGCCACGACCTCGCCGTCGTGCGCTTCATGGCCGACGAAGTGCTGGTGATGAAGGACGGCGAGGTCGTCGAGCAGGCGAGCGTCGAGCAGATCCTCGATCGGCCGCAGCAGGACTACACGCGCCGGCTGCTGGCCGCGATCCCGCGCGGCTACGCGCCGGCGGCCTGATCGGGCGGCGGGCGGCGACGCTCGCCGGCCGAAGCGCTGCGCAGCTCGAGCGCCAGCAACAGCGCGACCGATGCCGTGAAGGCGCCGACGCCGTACGAGCTCTCGAACACCATCCCGGCCGCCTGCTGCAGCGCTTCGGGGCTGACCTGCTCGACGAAGCGCGCCAGCTCGGCGACCTGCTCCTTGGAGAATTGCGCGACGTCGGCCATCGCCACGCCGAGACCGCCGGCGCCGCGGCGCGACAGGACGATCGTGAAGGCCCCGGCCGCGACCGCGGCGACGCCGAGCGATCCGAGCGGCCGGAGCAGGCAGGCGATCAGGCGCGTGCGCAGCGCCAGATTCGCCGAGGCGTAAAGACGCGCCATCAGTCGCGCGGCCCGACCGCCGGCGGGCGTCGCGGCGGGGGCGGCGGGGCTCGTCGCGATCGGATCGACCGCGTCATCGAATTCATCGGACATCGCTCTCTCCTGCGGGTTCGAAGGATGGATCCGCGCGGGCGGCGCGCGTTCCGGCGGCGGTGATCTTTACGTCGTATCAAGTCATGGCCATGACGGCCGTCTCGTAACACCTGCTTGCGACTCCGACGCAGCCCGTCGCGAATTCGCCGGTCTTGTCAGCGCGCTCGGCCGCGCGCAGCGACGCTCACCGGGCATCGGCGGGCGCATGTCACGGCCGGGCGCTGGCACAGTCGTTGCGCTTCTCCTCGGCACGCGCGAAGTCCTGCAACGAGATGTTGCCTCCGCGCGGTGCCTCGAAAGCCTGCGCCATGACGTCCTTGCACCGCTCGTTCCGCTCTGCCCCGATGCGCCGGCCCGCCGGCCCGCGCTGCCACGGCGGCGCGTCGTCGCTGCTGCGCCTCGGCTTCGGCGCGCTGCCGCAACGGGTCGCCGCGGCGCGGCCGAGCGGCTGGTCCGAGCTCGGTCATTCCGACGCCGCCGAGGTCGAGCATGTCGTCGGCCTGCCGGTGCGCGACCGACGCCCGTCTCCGCTGTGGTCCTGATTCATCGAGGCGACGCCATGCTGACCTCCACCACCCCTTCCGCACGACTGCTCCCGCGCAGCGGCTCCTTCGCCACGCCGCCGGCGCCTCGCATCGACCTCGCCCAGCGCCCCTCGGTGCTCGCGCGTCCGCCGCACATGTCGCAGCAGCTGTCCCTGTTCGGTCCGCCGGGGGGTCGTCGCTGAGCAGCAGGTTTTCGGACGCCGCGCCGGACGCGAGCCAGTGACTCCCACTCGCTCGCGCCTGGCACCGGTCTGACGGGTTCACCTCCGCCGACCGAAGCGCGTCCAGGAGGAGCGGGCAATCGGGGCTTTTCGAGAGCGAGCCCCGGCCTGTTGTCCCGCTCCTCCTTCCTTGTCTTCGCCGCCGGCCCGGGCATCGGGCAAGTCCCCTCACTGCCCCTCGCGCCCTTGGCCACACTCGGCGCGAGGCGCCCGCGTCCGGGCGCGGATCGCTGCCGATGTCGCTTCGCCGTCGTTCTCTCGTGGGTCTCGGTCTTGTCGTCGCCGCCGCGCCCTGGGTTCGCGCGCAGGGCGCGTGGCCGACCAAGCCGGTTCGCATCGTCGTTCCCTTCAGTCCCGGCGGCACGACGGACATCCTCGCGCGCGCCCTCGCGCCCGAGCTGGGCAAGGCGTTCGGCCAGAGCTTCATCGTCGAGAACAAGGCGGGCGCCGGCGGCAACCTCGGCGCCGACCTGGTCGCCAAGTCACCGCCCGACGGCTACACGCTGCTGATGGGAACGGTCGGCACGCAGTCGATCAACCCGTCGCTCTACCCGAAGATGCCGTACGACGCGGTCAAGGACTTCGCGCCGATCACGCTCGTCGCCGGCGTGCCCAACGTGCTGGTGATGAACCCCGCCAAGGCGGCGGCGTACGGCATCACCGACGTGAAGTCGCTGATCGCGTATGCGCGCGCCCACCCCGGCAAGCTCAACATGGCCTCGAGCGGCAACGGCACCTCGATCCACCTGTCGGGCGAGCTCTTCAAGTCGATGACCGGCACCTACATGGTCCACTTCCCGTACCGGGGCTCGGGGCCGGCGCTGCTCGATCTCATCGGCGGCACGATGGACCTCATGTTCGACAACCTGCCGTCGGCGCTGCCGCAGGTCAAGAGCGGCAAGCTGATCGCTCTCGCGGTGACGAGCGGCGAGCGCAGCGCGGCGCTGCCCGACGTGCCGACCATCGCCGAAGCGGGACCGGTCAAGGGCTTCGAGGCGAGCTCGTGGTTCGGCTTGCTGGCGCCGGCCGGAACGCCGGCCGACATCGTCAGCCGGGTCCAGCAGGAATCGGCGAAGGCACTCGGCGCGCCCGCGCTGAAGGAGCGGCTTCTCGCCCAAGGCGCGATCCCCGGCGGCAACACACCGGCCGAGTTCGGCCGCTTCATCGCGGCCGAGACGAAGAAGTGGTCGACGGTGGTGAAGACGTCGGGCGCGAAGGTCGACTGATCCCGCTCAGTCGTCGG
>DATIDZ010000053.1:0-4159 GCA_035456045.1 Caldimonas sp. | reverse complement strand
CCACCCGCGCGTCGCGCCTTCGGTCGCCCGGGGGGATCGACGCAGGCCGCCGACGCGCCCGAGTTGGTGCCGAAACCGGGACTTTCAAGGCCGCGCACCCGGGGCCGGAGCCGGCGTCCGCACCGGGCAGGCGGCTACAATCGCTCCGCTTCAGCCGACACGATTCGCCGGTTGTCGCGGCCGCCCGGCTCGCCCAGCCGACGGCGATTTCCCGGCCGGCGGCTGCCGCGCCGGCTCCCCGCGACCCGCTTCGGAGCTGTCCCGTGTCCCCGCAACTGCTGCCCGACCACGCCCAGGCCCTCCTGGCCCTCGCCGACGGCACGGTGTTCATGGGCAGGTCGATCGGCGCGACGGGAACGACGACCGGCGAGGTCGTCTTCAACACGGCGCTCACCGGCTACCAGGAAATCCTGACCGACCCGAGCTACTGCCGACAGATCGTCACGCTGACGTATCCGCACATCGGCAGCTACGGTACGAGCGGCGAGGACGTCGAATCGGCGCGCGTCTTCGCTGCCGGACTGGTGGTGAAGGACGTTCCCGCGCGCGAATCGAATTTCCGCAGCGGCGCTTCGCTCGGCGACTACCTGCGTCGCGAGAACACGGTCGGCATCGCCGGCATCGACACGCGTCGGCTGACGCGGCTGCTGCGCAGCGGCGGCGCGCAGAACGGCTGCATCGTGGCGCTGGCGCAGGGGGCAGACGTCACGCCCGCCATCGTCGACGACGCGATCGCGCAGGCGCGGGCGACGCCGAGCATGTCGGGCCTGGACCTGGCCAAGGTCGTCAGCGTGCGCGAGCCGTACGAGTGGAAGGAGACGACCTGGGCGCTGGGCGGCGGCTACGGTGCGCTCAAGGAGCCGCGGTTTCACGTCGTCGCCTACGACTTCGGCGTCAAGTTCAACATCCTGCGCATGCTGGCGACCCGCGGCTGCCGCATCAGCGTCGTGCCGGCGCAGACGTCGGCCGCCGACGTGCTCGCACGCCAGCCGGACGGCGTCTTCCTCGCCAACGGACCCGGCGACCCGGAGCCGTGCGACTACGCGATCGCAGCGACGCGCGAGTTCATCGACCGCGGCGTGCCGATCTTCGGCATCTGCCTCGGCCACCAGATCATGGCGCTGGCCGCCGGCGCGCGGACGTACAAGATGAAGTTCGGCCATCACGGCGCGAACCATCCGGTCAAGGACCTCGACAACGGTCGGGTCAGCATCACCAGCCAGAACCACGGCTTCGCGGTCGATCCGGCATCGCTGCCGGCGACCCTGCGCCAGACGCACGTGTCGCTCTTCGACGGCACGCTGCAGGGCCTCGCCCACGTCGACAAGCCCGCGTTCTGCTTCCAGGGGCACCCCGAAGCGTCGCCGGGCCCGCACGACATCGGCTACCTGTTCGATCGCTTCGTCGCGTCGATGACCGGCGAGGCAGAGGCCGCCAGGCGAACCGCGGCGCCGACGAGCGGGAGCGCGCATGCCTAAGCGCAGCGACCTCCGCTCGATCCTCATCATCGGCGCCGGCCCGATCGTCATCGGCCAGGCGTGCGAGTTCGACTACTCCGGCGCGCAGGCGTGCAAGGCGCTGCGCGAGGAAGGGTTCCGCGTCATCCTCGTCAACAGCAATCCGGCGACGATCATGACCGACCCGGAGATGGCCGACGTCACCTACATCGAGCCGATCACCTGGCAGATGGTCGAGAAGATCATCGCCAAGGAGCGGCCCGACGCCGTCCTGCCGACGATGGGCGGCCAGACCGCGCTCAACTGCGCGCTCGACCTGCACAAGCACGGCGTGCTGCAGAAGTACGGCGTCGAGATGATCGGCGCCAACGAGAAGGCGATCGAGAAGGCCGAGGACCGCCTCAAGTTCAAGGACGCGATGACCGGCATCGGCCTGGCGTCGGCGAAGTCGGGCATCGCCCACTCGCTCGAGGAGGCGCTCGCCGTGCAGCGCCGGATCACGATCGAGACCGGCGGCAACGGCTTTCCGATGGTCGTCCGGCCCAGCTTCACGCTCGGCGGCACCGGCGGCGGCATCGCCTACAACGGCGACGAGTTCGAGGAGATCTGCAAGCGCGGCCTCGACCTCTCGCCGACCAACGAGCTGCTGATCGAGGAGAGCCTGATCGGCTGGAAGGAGTACGAGATGGAGGTCGTCCGCGACAAGGCGGACAACTGCATCATCGTCTGCTCGATCGAGAACCTCGACCCGATGGGGATCCACACCGGCGACTCGATCACCGTCGCGCCGGCACAGACGCTGTCGGACAAGGAATACCAGCTGATGCGCAACGCCTCGATCGCGATCCTGCGCGAGATCGGCGTCGAGACCGGCGGCTCGAACGTCCAGTTCGCCGTGAACCCGAAGGACGGCCGGATGGTCGTCATCGAGATGAACCCGCGCGTCTCGCGCTCCTCCGCCCTGGCGTCGAAGGCGACCGGCTTTCCGATCGCCAAGGTGGCGGCCAAGCTGGCGATCGGCTACACGCTCGACGAGCTCAAGAACGACATCACCGGCGGCGCGACGCCGGCGAGCTTCGAGCCGTCGATCGACTACGTCGTCACCAAGATCCCGCGCTTCGCGTTCGAGAAGTTCCCGGCCGCCGACTCGCGTCTGACGACGCAGATGAAGTCGGTCGGCGAGGTGATGGCGATCGGCCGCACCTTCCAGGAGAGCCTGCAGAAGGCGCTGCGCGGCCTCGAGACCGGCATCGACGGGTTTTCGACGCGATCGAACGACCGCGAGGAGATCGTCCAGGAGATCGGCGAGGCCGGACCCGAGCGGCTGCTCTACGTCGGCGATGCGTTCCGGGTCGGCATGAGCCTCGACGAGATCTTCGAGGAGACGGCGATCGACCCTTGGTTCCTGGCGCAGATCGAGGAGATCATCGCGACCGAAGTCGCGCTTGGCGGTCGCGCGCTGGCGGGCCTGTCGAAGGACGAGCTGCGTTACCTGAAGGCCAAGGGCTTTTCCGATCGCCGCCTCGCGCGCCTGCTCGCCAGCGAAGAGCACGGGGTGCGCGCCCGACGCCACGAGCTCGGCGTCCGGCCGGTCTACAAGCGCGTCGACACCTGCGCCGCCGAGTTCGCGACGCAGACCGCCTACATGTACTCGACCTACGACGAGGAATGCGAGGCCGACCCGACCGACCGCAGGAAGATCATGGTCCTCGGCGGCGGCCCGAACCGGATCGGCCAGGGCATCGAGTTCGACTACTGCTGCGTCCACGCCGCCCTCGCGATGCGCGAGGACGGCTACGAGACGATCATGGTCAACTGCAATCCCGAGACCGTGTCGACCGACTACGACACCTCGGATCGCCTCTACTTCGAGCCGGTGACGCTCGAGGACGTGCTCGAGATCGTCGCCAAGGAAAAGCCGGTCGGAGTGATCGTCCAGTACGGCGGGCAGACGCCGCTCAAGCTCGCGCTCGCCCTCGAGCGCGCCGGAGTGCCGATCGTCGGCACGTCGCCCGATTCGATCGACGTCGCCGAGGACCGCGAGCGCTTCCAGAAGCTGCTCCCCGAGCTCGGCCTGCGCCAGCCACCCAACCGCACCGCGCGCACCGAGGAGCAGGCGCTCGTCCTCGCCCAGGAGATCGGCTACCCGCTCGTCGTCCGGCCGAGCTACGTGCTCGGCGGCCGGGCGATGGAGATCGTCCACGGCGACCGCGACCTCGAGCGCTACATGCGCGAGGCGGTCAAGGTCAGCGAGAAGTCGCCGGTCCTGCTCGACCGCTTCCTCGACGACGCGATCGAGGTCGACGTCGACTGCATCAGCGACGGCGCCGAGGTGATGATCGGCGGCATCATGGAGCACGTCGAGCAGGCCGGGATCCATTCCGGCGACTCGGCGTGCTCGCTGCCGCCGTTCTCGCTGTCCCCCGCTCTGCAGGAAGAGTTGAAGCGCCAGACCGCCGCGATGGCGCAGGCGCTGAAGGTCGTGGGCCTGATGAACGTGCAGTTCGCGATCCAGCACGACGGCACGGAGAGCGTGGTCTACGTGCTGGAGGTCAATCCGCGCGCCTCGCGCACCGTGCCCTTCGTGTCCAAGGCGACCGGGGTGCCGCTCGCCAAGATCGCGGCGCGCTGCATGGCCGGGAAGACGCTGGCGGAGCAGGGCGTAACGCGCGAGGTGGTGCCGCCGTACTACTCGGTGAAGG
>DATIDZ010000052.1:0-12371 GCA_035456045.1 Caldimonas sp. | reverse complement strand
CGCCTTCGATCTTCGCGCCGCACATCCCCGAGCGGCTCAAGTACCTCGCCCTCGGCGTGCTGTTCGTCAACGTGTCGATCGGCGGCACGCTGACCTCCTACGCGGCGCCGCCGGTCCTGATGGTCGCGTCGACCTGGCAATGGGACAGCGCCTGGATGCTCGCGCACTTCGGCTGGAAGGCGGCGATCGCGACCGTGGTCAATGCGACGATCGCCGCGGTCGTGCTTCGCCCCCATCTGCGCGCGCCGGCCGGCGCGGCATCCGGCGCGGTCGACGATGCACGGGTGCCGGTGCCGATCGTGCTGGTCCACCTCGCCCTGCTCGTCGGCGTGGTGGTCCTCGTCCATCACCCGGTGGGCTTCCTGGGACTCTTCTTCATGTTCCTCGGCTTCACGCAGGCGTACGAGCGTTACCAGAGTCCGCTCATCCTCCGGGAAGCGTTGCTCGTGGCCTTCTTCCTCGCCGGCCTGGTGCTGCTGGGCGCCATGCAGCGCTGGTGGCTGCAGCCGATCGTGTCGAGCCTGCAGCCGCTCGCGTTGTTCTTCGGCGCGCTCGGGCTCACCGCCATCACCGACAACGCCGCCCTCACGTACCTCGGATCGCTGCTCGGCGGAATCTCGGACGAGTCGAAGTACATGCTGGTGGCCGGGGCCGTCGCAGGCGGTGGCCTGACGGTGATCGCCAACGCGCCGAACCCGGCGGGCGTGGCGTTGCTGAAGCGGGGCTTCGCCGACGAGACGATCGGCGCCGTCGAGCTCTTGATCGGCGCTGCGGTGCCGACTGCGGTCGCGGCGGCCGCGTTCCTGCTGCTCTGAGGCTGCCCCATGGTGCAATAGCCGGCGTTGGCCTGCGACGACTAAGCTCCGGCGGCTCGGCGGCGGCGAAAGCCTCGCCGCTTCTCAAGGGGCGAACCGGCGCCCACCGAACGGAGGAATCCATGACGATGTCCCACACGCTCAAGGCGGCTGGCGTGCTCGCCTTGACGGTCGCCCTGACGAGCGTGCCCGCGGCGACGAAGAAGGAGATCGACCAGGCGTTGAGCCACGGCGGCCTCGAGAAGATCACGGTCAAGGACATCGACCTCGCCTATGCGCGGCCGGGCGCGTCCCTCGCCGCCTACAAGCGGGTCAAGCTGGAGAGGGTGGAGGTCGAGTTCCGCAAGGCGAAGGACCCGGCGCGCGCCGGCAGCGCCATCAGGCTGAGCAGCGAAGAGCGCGAACGAATCAGGTCGAACGTGTCCCGGGTCGTCCAGGAAGAGTTTGCCAAGGAGTTGCAGAAGGGCAGCATCTATCAGGTCGCGAGCGACGCCGGGGTCGACGTCCTGCGTGTCAAGCCGAGGATTCTCGACCTCTACGTGAATGCACCCGATGTCGGCCAAGGCCGCTCGCGCACGCTGGTCTCGTCGGCGGGCGAGATGACCCTAGTCGCCGAGCTCGCGGATTCGGTCAGCGGCAAGGTGCTGGCCCGCGTCGCCGACCAGCGCGACGCCAGCAAGGAAGGCAGGATGTACCTCGTCAACGGCACCGTGAACGAGGAAGAAGCGCGAAAGATCGCCGCCGGCTGGGCGCGCATCCTGCGCAGGGCGCTCGACAACGCGCACGGCATCGGCTCGTAGCCCTGACGGCGCGTGCCGGCGCCGGGGGATCGACATCCAGCATTGCGAGGACACACGACATGACCCCTCTCGCCACCCTCAAGGCAGCCTGTCTCCTGGCCGTCACGCTCGCGCTCACCAGCGCGCTCGCGGCGACCAAGAACGAAGTGGACCAGGCGATGAGCCGCGACGGCCTGCAGAAGATCAGCGTCAAGGGACTCGATCTCGCCTACGCCCGCCCCGGGGCGTCGCTCGCCGCCTACAAGCGGGTCAGGATCGAGCCGGTCGACGTCGAGTTCGACAAGTCGTGGGATCCGGCCAAGACGGGCAGCCGCATCAAGCTCAGCAACGACGAGCGCGAGAAGATCAAGGCGGCCGTGGCGAGGCTCGTCGAGGAGGAGTTCGCCAAGGCGGTGCAGAAGGGCGGCAGCTACCAGATCGCGAGTGACGCCGCGCCCGACGTCCTGCGCGTCAAGGTCAGCATCCTCAACCTCTACGTCAACGCGCCCAGCGCCGGTCCCGGCGCCACCGCCGGACGCTCTCGCACGTACGTCTCCTCGGCAGGCAAGATGACGCTGCTGGCCGAGCTTAGCGACAGCACGAGCGGCCAGATGCTGGCGCGCGTGGCCGACGTCCGCGAGGCGAACGCCAGCGGCGCGGGCAGGATGGAGCTGGCCGACCGCATGATGAACGAGGACGCCGCCCGGAACGTCGCCGCGTCGTGGGCGCAGATCCTGCGCAAGGCGCTCGACAAGGCGCGTTCGATCGGCTCGTGACGCGCTACTGGGTCAGCCTGCGGATCGTCTCGAGCACCTCGGCGCCCGACTCGTTCTTGCGGAAGTAGGCCGCGCAGCCCGAGGCCTCGGCGTGGGCCCGGGTCTCGGGGTCGTCGTGGGCGGTGATGTAGATCATCGGCGGGCGAGGACCGCCGGCCGCGGCCAGCGCGTTCGCGAGCTCGATGCCCGACATGCCGCCGAGCTGGATGTCGAACACCATGCAATCGAATTTCGGCCGCTTGGTGTCGGCGAGGAACGCCTCCGCCGAGCCGTACGTGATCGGCTGGATGCCCGCCGCGCGGAGCAACCGGGCGAACGACAGACAGACGCTCGGGTCGTCGTCGACAACAGCAACGTAGGTGGGCGGAGCGCTCATGGTCGGGGCCGATGCCACTGTGGATCGACAGCTCCATTCAGTCCATTGCACCTAGGGGAAGGTCGTGCGCGACGACATTCGTTCGCTTGCCATCGACGTCTCGGCGGCGCACTCAGCTTCCCGGCCCTGCAAAGTCGCCGCCGAGCGCGAGGTGCAACTGAACGCGCTGCACGCGCTGCTCGGTCTGCACGCGCAGCAGCGACATGTTCGCCAGGTACGCGGCGATCTGCTGCTGCGTGACGCTGCGCAGGTCGCGCGAGCCAACCCGGTAGCGCACCTGCTCGAGGTCGAGCGCGCGGGTGTTGTCGGAGAGGCTCTGGCGCAAGACGTCCTCGCGCGCCGCCAGCGACGCTTCGCTGGCGAGCGCGGTCTCGACTTCGTTGAACGCCTTCAAGGCCGTCTGGGCGTAAACCGCCCCGGCCTGCTTCTGCTCGGCCGTTCGCAGCTCGACCTGGGCCTCGAGCTGGCCGCCGTTGAAGATCGGGAAGAGCAGCGTCGCGCCGCCGCCGAGGCTGACGTCTCCGCTGTCCTGGAGGACGAAGGTGCTGCTCGAGATCGACGACAGCGTGGCGGTCAGCGAGATGCGCGGCAGGCGCGCCGCGCGCGCCTCGCCGACGCGCGCGAACGCCGCGGCGAAGCGGCGCTCGGCGGCGACGATGTCGGGGCGGCGCTCGAGCAGCTCCGACGGCACGCCGGTGGAAGCCGTCGGCGGCATCGCCGGCAACTCGACCGGCAGCGCGATCTCGGCGGCGGGATAGCGGCCGAGGATCAGCTCGAGCGCGCGGCGCGACTGGGCCAGCGCATAGTCGATCTGAAGCGCGCTGTCGCGCAGGTTCTGCAAGTTGATGCGCGCCTGCGTGACCTCGAGGTCGCTGCCGGCGCCGACGCGAAAGCGGTCGCTGGACAGCTTCACCAGCGTTTCGGAGCCGCCCAGCATGTCGGTGACGACGCGCCGCTGCAGTTCGCTCTCGGCGGCGACGAACCAGGCCTTCGCCAGCGCGGCGACGATCGCCTGCCGCGCCGCGCGCTCATCGGCCTGCGCCGACGCGAACTGGGCATCGGCGGCGGCGCGGCCGTAGCGGACGCGGCCCCAGAGATCGATCTCCCACGAGGCCGCGACGAGCAGCCCGGAAAGCTGGCCCTGGGAGCCGGTCGCCTTGCCGCCGCTGCGCGCGGCGAAGTTGACCTCGGGCGACAGCGCGCCGCCCGCCGCCTTCAGCGCGGCTGCCGCCGCCTCGACGCGAGCCGCGGCAACGCGCAGGTCGGCGTTGTAGCGCAGCGCCTCCTCGGCCAGCGGCGGCAGGCGCGGGTCGTTGAAAGTCGCGAGCCAGCCCGGCTGCACCGGACTCGGTGAACCGCCGGCCTTGAACGTCGAGGGCGGCGTGGCATGGGCGAGCTCGGTGTCGGCCAGCTGCTTGGCATCCGGCGGGGCTTGCAGCGCGCAGGCGGCGAGCGCCAGCGACGCCGCGAGCGAGAGCAGGTGAGGGCGCTGCGCCGCGCGCCGGTCACGGGAGCGGTCGCCGTTTGCCATCGTCAGTGCAGCTTCAGGACCAGGTAGTCGAGCTTGGTGCTGACGCGCAGGAGCACCTTGCGCAGGATGTGCAGGAACGCGGCGTGCTCGGTGAAGATGGCGCCGTTGCCGATCGCGCCGGCGGGCAGGAATAGGTCGGCGTCGCGCGCGTCGACCGTCAGCTTGACGGGGAAGCGTCCGGGCGCGACTGGGCCGAGGCCGGTCGTCGGCAGCGCCGTGCTGTTGGCGACCTGGCCCTGGCCCTGCGCCCAGACGATCGAATCGACCTTGGCCTTGAAGATGTGACCTGGGTTGGTCGGCAGGTAGAACTCGGCCTCGTTGCCGGGCTCGACCTGGTACAGCTCGTTCTGGTTGTAGAGCGCGATCACCTGGTAGGTGTCCTCGACGAAGGTCATCGCCGGAGTGATCGGAAACGCCGCCGTGAACGAGCCGGCACGCAGCTGCACATTGATTGCGTAGCCGTTGGCTGGGGCGACGACGGTCGTCTGCTCGAGCTGCCAGCGCGCGTTGTCGAGCTGCGCGCGCACCTGTGCGACCGGTGCGTACTCGGAGCCGACCTTGCCGGCCAGGCGCTCGCGCACCTGGCGCTCGGCCGCGGCCGCCTGCGCGAGCGCGCCGCGCGACTGGGCGAGCACCCCGCGCGCCGTGTCGAGCTGGGCCTCGAGCGACCTCAGGTCGGTCTCGGCCGCTTCGAGCGTGTAGCGGTCGCCGGCACCGGTGCGGACGAGCTCGCGGTTGTCGACGACGCGCTTCCTCGCGAGGTCGAGCCGCGGCTGGATCTCGCGGACCCGGGCTTCGGCCTGCTGCACCGCGCCCTGCGCCGCGGCCTGGCTGCCGACGGCGCCGCCGACCTGCTCGATCACCTCGCGGCCGCTGGCCTGGGCGTTGGCGAGCTGCGCCTCCAGGCTCTTGACGGTCAGCGCGTAAGGCGTCGGATCGATGCGGAACAGCACGTCGCCCTTCTTCACCGGGCGGTTCGGCTCGACCGGCACCTCGAGCACCCGCCCGCCGACCTGCGGCACGACGTTGACGACGTACTTGACGACGCGCACGTCGCTGGTCGAGGGCGCCACCACGTTGAGCACCAGGATCATCGTCGTCAGGGCGACGATCGGAATGGTGATCACGACCACCATCGAGGCGGTGTTCCAGGGCAGCCACTTGAACTTGAAGAAGATCAGCCAGACGATCGCGGCGTAGATGCCGAGGATCAGGATGTCCATCAGGCGCTCCCGGCCGCGGTCTGGGGCGCGGCAAGCGGCATCGCGTCGAGCTGCTCGCGCAGCCCGTTCAGGGCCGGCGGTAGCGCGCCGCGCCGCTGCATCGCGTCGAGCTCGTCGCGAAGGTGGGCGAGCTCGGCCGCGGACAGCGTGCCGGCGCGGGCCTTGTCGGCCATCTCGAGGTGGTAGGCCTCGTGCTTGTCGGTGCCATAGGCCAGGCGGTAGGCGGTCGGCTTGGTGTAGGCCCACAGCCACGCGATCGGCCAGAGCAGGCCGCCGAAGACGAGCGAGAGCAGGCACAGCGTGTGGATCGCGTCGACCTGCGGGTGATGGCGCTTGTGGGCGATCTTCTCCGGCATCACGTGGACGATCCAGAACACCACGATGGCGATGACCGGCACGATCAGGATGACGACCCAGGCGATGCCGTTGGCGACGGCGTCGAGCGCGTCACCGCTGAACAGCGAGGCGTGCGCCGGCAACGCGGCGAACAGCGCCAGTGCGGCGAGCGTGCCGCGCGAGCGAGCGAGTCTCATCAGCGGCCTTTCAACCTAGTGGCGGCTCTGCAGCAACCGCGTCATCCCGTCAAAGTCGCGATCCTCATGCCGAGGTCCGCGAGCCTCAGAACGCTCCTGTCACGTACAGCTGCACGCCCGAGTAGCCCAGGCGCACCTTGCCGTCGAATCGTTCCTTGCTGGTCTCGACGGTCGTGACGAACTTGTTGTAGCCGAGCCCGGCGCCGAAGTTCTGGGCGAACATCCAGGTCACGCCGATGCGCCCGTCGGTGACCCGGCCGTTGTAGCCGGAGATGTCGGCCTTGAAGATCTGCCCCTGGCCTTCGAGGACCCACTGCGGCGCGAAGGCCCAGGCGGCGCGGACGCCGATCACCGGCAGCGGCAGCGGGACCGAGTTTTCCTTCCGGGTGAACGCCGCCGCCGAAGTCACGCCGTTCGCGTCGGTGAACGTCGCGGTTCCCGAGAGCTGCTGCGAGAGCTTCATGTAGTGAACGCCCAGGCTGCCCGAGATCTCGTAGTCGGGAGCGCGCCAGAACGCGTATTCGTAGGCCAGCTCGTAGATCTGGAACTTGGTCTTCGACTCGACGTCGGCGCCGGCATGGAACGTGTAGTCGCCCCAGACGATGTCACGGTCGATCGCGCGCTGGCGCGTGTTGGTGTTGTTGAAATAGAGGAAGCGGACGTGATGGTTCGGGTTGATGCGCCACAAGGCATCGGCGCGGATGCGGGTCGCGTCGCCGCCGGTCCCGAAGGTCCTGTCGAAGTCGATGTCGGGATTGGTCGACGAAGCGCCGTTGAGATGCGCCGTGAGGTCGGTGCCGACGATGAAGCCGCCGAGATTGAAGACGAACTTGTCCTGGAGGAGGCTTTGCGCCGGCGTCAGCCCCTGCGCCTGAGACAGGCCCACCGCGCCGCCGAGGAGGGCGCCGGTGATGAACAGTCGGCCGACAGACGCAATCGATTTCCTCATCGTCCACTCCCTCTTGAGGTTGTTTGCAGGCGAGGCGCCACGCCGGCGTTGCTCGCTTTGCGTGCAGCAGGCTAGCGCCGATGCGGATCGCGCGAACCTGCCTCTTAGGGCAATAGGCAGCGAACGCCTCGGGGGCCACAGTGCGTTCGAACGTCGTCGCTGCGACGCGGCGTTGCACGTTCTGCGATCGACAGCCTTGGAGCCGACATGATCCAACGAAGCATTTGCCTGCTCGCGCTCGCCGCGGCCATCGCCGCGCCGGCGAGTGCGCAGCAGTATGTGTTCCCTGCCAAGGGGCAGACGCCCGAGAAGCAGAAGAGCGACGAAGCGGCGTGCTACACGTGGGCCGTCCAGCAGACGGGTTTCGACCCGGCCAAGCCGCCGCCGACCGCCGCTGCACCGACGACCGCGACCGGCACTCAGCCCGGTGCCGGTGCGCGCGGCGCAGCAAGGGGCGCGGTCGTCGGCGGCATCATGGGCGACGCCGGCACCGGCGCCGCCGTCGGCGCCGTCGCGGCGCGCGGCCAGAGCCGGCGCCAGAACGCGGCAACGCAGCAGCAGCAGGGCGCCGCGACCGAGCAGCAGCAAGCCGCCTTCGCGAAGGCGCGCGGAGCGTGCCTCGAAGGCAAGGGATACACGGTCAAATGACAGCGACCCTGGTGAGAAAGCCGGGTCGCCGGAGCGATCTGCGCGCCACGTCGCTCGCCGTCGCGCTGGCAGCGGTCCTGGTCACGCCCTTTGCAGCTTCGTCGGCTTTTGCACAGGCGCCCGACCCCGCGGCGGCCGCAGCGCCGATCCCCGACGCTGCGCTGACGCCCGAGGAGCTCGAACAGCTCGTCGCCCGGATCGCGCTCTATCCCGACGACCTGGTCGCGCTCGTCCTGCCGGCGTCGACCAATCCGCTGCAGATCGTTCAGGCAGAGCGATATCTCGCCAAGCGCAAGAGCGATCCGAAGGCCCCGCTCGACGACAAATGGGACGACTCCGTCAAGTCGTTGCTCAACTATCCCGAGGTCATCACCATGATGAGCAACGACCTCGACTGGACGGCGGCACTCGGCGAGGCGGTCGTCGCCGACCAGGGCGAGGTGCTCGAGGCGGTGCAGGCGTTCCGCCGCAAGACCCAGGCGGCGGGCAACCTGAAGACCGATCCGAAGCAGACGGTGGTGGTCGAGAAGGAGGTCATCAAGATCGTCCCGACCGATCCGCAGGTGATCTACGTGCCGCAATACAACCCGACGACGGTCGTCGTCAGCGGCGGCTACTCGGCCTGGGGCTACTACCCCTCGCCGTATCCGGTTTATTACTACCCGTATCCGCCCGGCGCCGCGCTCGCGACCGGTCTGATCTGGGGCGCGGCGATCGGCGCCGCCTGGAACGGCGGCCACTGGGGCGCCAATTACGGCGGCAACAACAACATCAACATCAACCGCAACACGAACATCAACACCGGCGACATCGGCAGCGGCAACCGGGCGAGCAACCGTCCCGCCGGTGGCCAAGGCGGCGGCTCCTCGCAGTGGAAGTCGAACAAGCAGCCGGGACAGGTCAGCAAGTCGGTCGGAGCGACGCCGTCGTCGCGCGCCGGCGATCGCGCTGGTGGTGGCGCCGGCGGCTTGTCGTCGACTTCGGCGCGGCAGACGGGCGGAGCAGGCACCGGCGCGGGCGCGTCCAATCGAGCCGGTGACGGCGCGGGCGCGTCGAACCGAGGGGGTGCCGGAGGCGCCGGCGCCAGCGCCGGGACCTCCAACCGGGCGGGCGGCGGTGGCGCATTCGAGGGCAGCGGCGGTTCGGGCCGCCAGACCCAGATGGACAGCTCGCGCGGCGCAGCCAGCCGCAGCTCGGCCGCAGCGCCCAGCCGCAGCTCGGCCGGGGCGTCTTCGATGTCCGGCCGGGGCGGTGGTGGTGGCGGTGGTGGCCGTGGTGGCGGCGGCGGTGGTGGGCGCGGCGGTGGTGGTCGTCGCTAGGGAATGACCATGAACCGCATGCCCGCAATCGACAAGGTGGCAATGACCATGACTCCACGTGCACTCATGAATCTCGCGCTGCGTCGCGTCGCGCTGCTCGCGCTCCTGCTGACGGCGCCGCTGCTGTCTCAGGCCGCCGAACAGCGGACCTTCCCGACGCCCACGGCCGCTGTCGACTCCTTCATCGGCGCGCTCAAGGCCAACGACGATGCCGCGCTCGTCGCCTTGTTCGGCGAGAAGCACAAGAACGTCGTCATCAGCGGCGATGCCGCCTACGACGGTGCCAGGCGGGCCGAGATCCTTGCGGCGCTGAACACGTTCCATGTGCTCGAGGACAGCAGCCCCGAACGCGTGCAGCTGCTGGTCGGAACGCGGGCCTGGCCGTTTCCGATTCCGCTCGTGCGCGAAGGCGGCAGCTGGCGCTTCGCGACCGAGCGGGGCGCCGAGGAGATCTTGAACCGGCGCATCGGCCGCAACGAGCGCAGCGCCATCGCCGTGCTGCGGGCCTACGTCGCTGCGCAGCAGGAATACGCATCGGTCGATCGCAATGGCGACGGCGTCCTTCAGTACGCGCAGAAGCTGGCCAGCGCGCCCGGCAAGTTCGACGGTCTGTACTGGGCCGCCGACACCAGCCGCGGCGAGACCGCCAGCCCGCTCGGTCCGCTCATCGCCGAGAGCTCGCCCTACCTCGCCGGCCGCAAGACGGGCGACCCGTACCGCGGCTATCACTTCCGCATCCTCACCGGCCAAGGCAAGAACGCGCCGGGCGGCGCCTACAGCTACATCATCAACGGTCGCATGGTCGCCGGCGCGGCGATGGTCGCGTACCCGGCGGAGTACGACGCCACTGGCGTCATGACGTTCATCGTCAACAGCGCCGGCAAGCTCTACGAGAAGAACCTCGGCAAGAACACCGCCGCGATCGCCTCGAAGATGACCACGTTCGACCCCGGACCGGGCTGGAAGGAAGTCGCGCCTTGAGTCGCCGCCGTCCGCGTGCCCTCTTTCGTAACCCTGATGACTCGGAGATGCCCATGACCCCACGAATTTCGGCCCTGGCCCTGGCCGCGCTGCTCGGCGCGCTCACCGGTCCTGCCCTCGCTCAGCAATCCGGCAACGACACGTCGACGACGACGATGCACACGTCGCCGGGCAAGGGCACCGTCGTTCACAAGCGCGAGATCATCGCCACCGTCGAAGCGGTCGACGCGGCCAAGCGCGAGATCACGTTGAAGGGTCCGAAGGGCAACGTCGTGCCGCTGAAGGTGGATCCCGAAGTTCGCAACCTCGAGCAGGTCAAGGTCGGTGACCGGCTTCGCGTCCGCTACGCCGAAGCGCTGTCGCTGACGCTGAAGAAGGACGGCAAGGAAGTGCCCTCGTCGAAGGGGAAGACCGAAGCCGTGCGAGCGCCCGAAGGTGCGCGCCCGGGCGGCGCGGTCGGCGAGCAGGTGACGATCGTGGCCAACGTGACCGCTGTCAACCAGAAGACCCATGGCGTGACGCTGAAAGGTCCGAATCAGAGCGTCGAGATCTTTGTCGACGACCCGGCCCAGCTCAAGCTCATCAAGGTCGGCGATCAGGTCGAGGCCGTCTACACGCAGGCCGTCGCGCTCACGGTCGAGCCGGTCGCGGCCAAGAAGTAGCCGCAGGCGCAACGACGTCGGTCCTCTGGCCGACGTGGGTGCGAACCACCCGAGCCCGGCGCCGTGCCCAAAAGGACCGCGATCATGGATTCGCGCTACCAACCCGATCTCGCCCTCGAGAAGCGCCTGTCCGGCAAGCTGCTCGATGTCCTGATCCGATTCGTGCTGGTCCTGATCCTGGCGGCGCTGTGCTACCGGATCTTCTCGCCCTTCCTCAACCTGATGGTCTGGGCGGTGATCCTGGCGGTGACGCTGTACCCGGCGCAGCGCAGGCTGGCGCAGCAGCTGGGCGGCAGAAAGGCGCTGGCCGCGACGCTGTTGGTGCTCTCCGGGGTGGTGCTCGTCGCCATCCCGACCACGGTGCTGATGCTGTCGCTTGGCGATTCGATCCACAACGTGATCGAACGCGCGCGCGACAACACCCTCCAGGTGCCCGCGCCCTCGCCGCGGCTCGAGGAGGTGCCCGTGATCGGCAAGAAGCTCCACGGCATGTGGTCACAGGCCCACGAGGACCTGCCGACTTTCGTGCAGAGCCTGCAGCCGAAGATCGGCGATCTGTCGAGGCAGGCGCTGGCCGCGGTGGCCAGCATGGGCGGCACCGCGCTGGCCTTCCTGGCTTCCTTCATCGTCGCCGGGATCATCATGGTCTTCGGCGAGGGGGGCGCCCGCGCCAGCATCGACATCTTCAATCGAATCGTCGGCTTCGAGCGGGGGGAGGTGTTCGTTCGGCTCTCGACTGCGACGATCCGCGCGGTGGCGCTCGGCGTGGTCGGCGTCGCCGCGATCCAGGCCATCCTCATCGGCCTGCTGATGATGGTCGCGGGGGTGCCCTTCGCGGGCGGGGTCGCGATGATCCAGCTGGTGCTCGGCATCGCCCAGATCCCCGCGCTCCTCGTGACGCTGCCGGCCATCGTCTACATCTGGACGAGCGGCGACCACGCCGTCGGTGCCGCTGTCGCCTACTCGGTGCTGCTGCTGGTCGCCGGCGTGGTCGACAACGTGCTCAAGCCGCTGATGCTCGGCCGAGGCGTCGACGCACCGATGCCGGTGGTCCTGCTGGGCGCGCTGGGCGGGTTGGCGAGCTCGGGCATCCTGGGGATGTTCGTGGGCGCAGCGCTGCTGACGCTCGGCTATCAGATCTTCATGGCCTGGGTGGCGGCCAATCCGGATGCGACCTTGGTGACGGCGTCACCACGATCGGTCGACTAGCGGCGCGCCCGGTGTTCGCGTCCGATCTCGAACGCAGCAGCCGCGCGGCAGGATCTTCCGCGCGCATCGCCCGGCCGGCTGGCTTGATCGGCTGGCTGCTCTTGTGCGCCGTGGCGCTGAGCGGTTGCGGCTCCCTGCCATCGCTCGACAGCAGGACGCCTTCCCATGCCTTGCGCGACACCGCGTCCACGCCGCTGGGCCGGGTGCTCGGGCCCGCGTCGGCGAGCCACCCCGGTCTGACCGGCATCGAGCCGGTCAGCGACGGCCGGGTCGCGTTCGGGATGCGCGTCGCGCTGGCGCGCGCTGCGGTCCGATCGATCGACGTGCAGACCTTCATCTGGAAGGCCGACGAGACCGGATCCGTGCTGTTCGAGGAGATGCTGCGCGCGGCCGAGCGCGGCGTGCGCGTGCGACTCCTGTTGGACGACGTCAACACCGCAGGGCTCGATCCGCTCTTCGCGCTGCTCGATGCGCAGCCCAACATCGAGCTGCGCCTCTACAACCCGTTCGTCACCCGGGGCTCGCGCGGTCTTGGCTTCCTCGGCGACTTCGAGCGGCTCAATCGCCGCA
>DATIDZ010000051.1:0-7017 GCA_035456045.1 Caldimonas sp. | reverse complement strand
CGCCCACGTCGAGCAGCAGGGCGTGTGGCGCATCGACGGCGGCATGCACCGCGTCGCGTTGGCGCTGGCGGGCCTCGTCGGGCAGCTCGGCGGGACGATCGAGTGCGGTCGTCGCGTCGAAGAGATCGTGGTCCGCGACGGACGCGCCGCCGGTGTCGTCGCCACCGTCGCCGGCGCTTCCCGCGAACGCGAGGAGATCGCGGCCGACGCAGTCGTCTTCAACGGCGATGTCGCGGCGCTCATCCGGGGCCGGCTCGGTCTTCTCGCCAGCGCGGCGGCGCGGCCCACTGCGCCGAACGATCGATCGCTGTCGGCGCTGACGTGGAACGTCGTCGGTCGCGCCGACGGCTTTCCGCTCGATCGTCACAACGTCTTCTTCGGCGCGGACAGCCGCGCAGAGTTCGATGCCCTTTTCCGCGACGGCCGCCTGCCCGAAGACCCGACGGTGTACGTGTGCGCGCAGGACCGCGACGCCGCCGCCCCGGCCGACGGCACGGCGCTCGAGCGCTTTCTCTGCCTCGTCAACGCGCCGGCGCGCGGCGACGTCGCGCCCCTTTCTTCCCAGGAGATCGAGCGATGTCGGGAACGCATGACGAACACGCTGGCGCGTTGCGGTCTGACGATCGACACGACGCCGGAGCATGTCGTGACGACGACGCCGCGCGACTTCGATCGGCTCTGGCCGGGCAGCGGCGGCGCGCTGTACGGCCGGGCGTCGCACGGGTGGGCGGCGTCCTTCCGGAGGCCGGGCGCGCGCAGCAGGATCCCGGGCCTGTACTTCGCGGGAGGGACGGTGCATCCGGGTCCCGGCGTGCCGATGGCGGCGCTGTCGGGACGCCAGGCGGCGGCGAGCGTGATCGCCGACCGCACGCGTGCGCGCCGTTCGATCTCGACGTCGCCCGCTCCGGCTACGCCTGGTGGTATGTCGACGCCCTGAGCGAGGACGGCCTTCGCGGCCTGACGATCATCGCGTTCCTGGGCAGCGTCTTCTCGCCCTACTACGCGTGGTCGCGGCGGCGATCGGGAAGCGCCCGGGCCGATCCGCTCCAGCACGTCGCGGTCAACGTCGCCCTGTACGGCGCCGATGGCCGGCGCTGGGCGATGACCGAGCGCGGCGCCCGCCGTCTCGATCGCGACGCCGCGACGCTGCGCATCGGCGCCAGCGCGCTGACCTGGCGCGACGACGGCCTCTGCATCGAGATCGACGAGACGACGTCCCCGTGGCCATCACGCGTGCGCGGCACGGTGCGCCTGCGCGCCGACACCTTCCATGCGACGCTCTACCCGCTCGATGCGAGCGGTCGCCACGTGTGGCAGCCGATCGCGCCGTGCGCGCTGGTCGAGGTCGACCTCGAGCGCCCGCGCAGCCGCTGGCGCGGCCACGGCTACCTGGACGCCAACCGAGGCGGTGCGGCGCTCGAGGCCGACTTCGCGCGCTGGCACTGGGCGCGCGCTCGCGCCGACGATGGCAGCACGACGGTGCTCTACGACGTGCAGCGCCGGCACGGCGGCGCGCTCTCGATGGCGCTCGCCTTCGATCGCGACGGACGCGTCGCCTCGGCCGATGCCGAAGCGCCACCCGTCTGCCCCCTGCCCCGATCGGCGTGGCGTCTCGACCGTGCGACGCGAAGCGACACCGGCCGCCCGGCGCGTGTCGTCGCGGCGCTGGAAGACGGTCCGTTCTATGCGCGCTCGCTGGTGCGCGCGTCGCTGCAGGGCTCGGCGGTGACTGCCGTGCACGAGAGCCTCGATCTCGATCGATTCGCGTCGCCGTGGGTGCAGGCGATGCTTCCGTTCCGCATGCCACGTCGCCGCTGACGCCTCGTCGCGGCCACGAGCATTCGCTAGGTCGCCGCGACGTCCTTCGAGGGTTCTGGCGCCGATGGCGAGATCGTCGCTCGCGCCTCGGCTTTCTCGCGATCGCGCCGCTGCTCGCGGCGCAGCGACCAGAGCTCCCACACCGCCCAGCCGACTGGCGCCACGAAGCCGAGCACGATCTCGAGCGCGATCAGCGGCGGAGCCTGCACGGAAGACCGCTCAGCGCACGCTGCCGGCGTGGCGCAGGCGGTCCTGGCGCTCGAGCCGCTCGAACAGCTCGAGAAGCCAGACGACCCGGCCCTCGGTGCGCCCGCCGGCCACCGGGACGGCCGGCCGAGCCGACGACGCAGCATCGACGAGATGGCGCGTTGCCGACAACGGCGGCTCGATCTCGCCGCGTCGGGGCATCACGCAGGCGACCGCGCGCGCGAGCAGCGCCGCCTTGCGCCACGTCGGCACGACGGCGCGGGAATCGATCGAGTTGCCGCCGCGCCGACCGACCTCGTGGCCGATCTCGGCGTAGAGGAAGCGCGCCGCGTTGATGCCGATGCGACACCCGGCCGGCAGCTCGGCGACGCCTGCGCCGACGCGCGCATACAGCGCCTCGGCATGGGCCAAGACGCGCGCGACGACGCGGCCGAGGCGCGCGTCGTGGCGCGGCGCGGCGACGAGCCCATCGACGTCGATGCCCGCCTGGCGCAGCCAGGCGAGGGGCAGGTAGACGCGGCCGAGGCGCGCGTCTTCGCCGACGTCGCGCGCGATGTTGGAGAGCTGCATCGCGACGCCGAGGTCGCAGGCGCGCGCGAGCGCCGCCGGCGAGCGCGCGCCCATCACCAGCGCCATCATCGCGCCCACCGTGCCGGCGACGCGTGCCGCATAGTCGTGCAGGTCGGCCATCGACTCGTAGCGCCGCTGGGCGACGTCCCAGGCGAAGCCTTCGAGCAGCCCCTCGGGAAGCGCGCGCGGAATGCCGTGCCGACGCACGACGAACGCGAACGCGCGCTCGATCGCGCCCGCCGGAGCGCCGTCGTAGACGCGGTCGAGCGCGCGCCGCAGGTCGGCGAGCGCCGCGTCGACCTCGCCCTCCGGCGCGGTGTCGATCGCGTCGTCGGCGACGCGGCAGAACGCGTAGAGCGCGCAGGCCGGATCGCGCACCGCCCGCGGCAGCAGCAACGAGGCGGCGAGGAACGTGCGCGATCCGTTCGCGAGCAAGGCGCGGCAATGCGCCAGGTCGGCCGCGGGGTCGCCCCCGCGGCTCGCCCGCGGCGTCCCGGCGTGAGCCGAGTCAGGAAGAGCGTCGAATGATCTGGTCTGCATGCGGCACCACGGTGTCGAGAACGCGTGCGGAAGACAGCACGCCGGGCAGGCCGGCGCCGGGATGGGTGCCGGCGCCGACGAGATAGAGGCCTTCGACTTCCTCGCTGCGGTTGTGCGGGCGGAACCACGCGCTCTGCGTCAGCACCGGCTCGAGCCCGAAGGCGGCGCCGCGGAAGGACGAGAGACGGTCCTGGAAATGCTGCGGCGTCAGCAGGCGCGAGGTCACGACCTCGTGGCGCAGCCCCGGGAGCAGGCGCTCCTCGAGACGCGCCTCGACCGCGCGGCGGTAGCGCTCGGCGACCTCGCCCCAGTCGGTGCCGCTCTGCAGATGCGGTACCGGCGAGAGCACGTAGAACGCATCGCACCCCGGCGGCGCGAGCGTCGGGTCGGTCGCGGTCGGCCGATGCAGGTAGAGGCTGAAGTCGTCGGCGAGCACCTTCTTGTCGAAGATGTCGCCGAGCAGCTCGCGGTAGCGCGGCCCGAGCAGGATCGTGTGGTGCGCGACGTCTTCGTAGCGGCGGCGGGTGCCGAAGTACCAGACGAACAAGCTCATCGAGTAGCGCGCCCGCTCGATGCGCGCGTCGGTCCAGCGACGGCGGTGCCTTGCCGCGACGAGGTGCTTGTAGGTCCAGGCCGAGTCAGCGTTCGAGACGACGACGTCGGCGGCGATGACCTCGCCGTTCTCGAGCCGCGCGCCGGCGGCGCGGCCGTGATCGTCGACCAGGATCTCCGCGACTCCGGCGCAGCATCGGACCGACCCTCCCTGCCCTTCGATCAGTCCGACCAGCCCGCGCACCAGGCTGCCCGTGCCGCCGACCGGAAAGTGCACCCCCCAGCGGCGCTCGAGGAAGGCGATCAGGCAGTAGACCGAGGTCGTGGCGAACGGGTTGCCGCCGACCAGCAACGACTGGAACGTGAGGATCACGCGCAGGCGCGGATCGCGCACGTGCTTGCACGCGAGCGACCAGACGGTGCGGTAGCCCTCGAGCCGGATCAGGTCGGGCGCGACCCGCGCCATGTCGGTCCAGCGGTCGAACGGCTGGTCGCCGAGCGCCTCGAATCCGACTTCGAAGATGCGCTCGCTCATCGCCAGGAACCGCTCGTAGCCTTCGACGTCGCCGGGCGCGATGCGGGCGACCTCGACGCGCATCGCGGCGGCATCGCCGCTGTAGTCGAAGCGCTCGCCGTCGTCGAAGACGACGCGGTAGAACGGCGCCACCGGGCGAAGCTCGACGTCGTCGGCGAGGCGCTTGCCGCAGAGGGCCCAGAGCTCCTCGAAGAGGAACGGCGCGGTGATCACGGTCGGGCCGGCATCGAACGTGAAGCCGTCCTGACGATGGACGAGGGCACGACCCCCGGGGGCATCGAGCTTCTCGACCACGGTCACGCGATAGCCGCGAGCGCCGAGGCGCACTGCCGCAGCGAGCCCGCCGAAGCCGCTACCGATGACGAGCGCGTGGGGCCGCCGATCGACTTGCGCGACCGGCGCCGCGACGCGCTCGAGTGTCAACATGGAAAGATCCTAGGACTGTCAGGTGAAACTGACAAGCGGGTGTCTACCCGCAGCGACCCGACAGGCTGGTTAACCGGGCGCCGGGCGTCCCAGCGCGGTCCGGCCCAGCACCGTGTCCGCGACTTCGCCGGCGTGCGCGAACAGCCGGTCGGGCGCCGAGGCCTCGATCGGATCGCCGCCGTTGTAGCCGTAGGGCACCGCCCAGGCGGCGACGCCGGCGTTGCGCGCCGCTTCCACGTCGATGCGCGAGTCGCCGACGTGCGCGGTGGCTTCCGCGCGCGCGCGGAGCACGCGCATGACGTGGCGAAGCACGTCGCCGTCGGGCTTCTTCACGGTCAGCGAGTCGCCGCCGACGATCAGGTCGAAGGCGCGATCGAGTCCGCACGCACCGAGCACCGGGGTCGTGAAGCGCATCTCCTTGTTGGTGACGCAAGCCAGCCGCACGCCACCGCGGCGAAGCCGGTCGAGCGCGTCGGCCACGTGCGGATACGGCAGGCAGCACGTTCCCGCGGTGGCCGCATAGTGGACGTCGAAGCGTCGCAGGGCGTCGTCGCGGTCGAGCCCCTCGACCGCGCCCTGCTCGCGACCGAGATCGCGCAGCAGCGTCAGCAGCAGCTCGCGGGTGCCGGCGCCGATGCGCCGCTGCACCGCATCGCCCGCCTGTCGCGGCAGGCCGAGCTCGGCGAGCGTGCGATTCACGGCCTCGGCGATCTCGGTCACGGTATCGACGAGCGTGCCGTCGAGGTCGAAGCTGACGAGCGTGAAGCGCCCGGTCATCGATGCTGGGCGCGTCGGATGTCCATCAGGCGCAGGATGAGCGGGGTCAGGATGAGCTGCATCGCCAGGTCCATGCGGGCGCCGGGAACGACGATGGTATTGGCACGCGACATGTACGACTGGTCGATCATCGCCAGCAGGTACGAGAAGTCGATCCCGCGCGGGTTCTTGAAGCGAACGACGACGACGCTTTCGCCCGCGGTCGGCACGTCACGCGCGATGAAGGGATTCGACGTGTCGACGATGGGCACGCGCTGGAAGTTGATGTCGGTCTCGCCGAACTGCGGGCAGATGTAGTGCACGTAGTCGTGCATGCGGCGCAGGATCGTGTCGGTCACGCCTTCCTTAGAGTAACCGCGGTCGCGCGTGTCGCGATGGATCTTCTGGATCCACTCGAGGTTGATGATCGGCACGACGCCGACCTTCAGATCGACGTGACGCACCAGGTCCACCTCGTCGGTCTTGACGCAGCCATGCAGCCCTTCGTAGAAGAGCAGGTCGGTGTCGGGCGCCGTCGGTCGCCACGGCGTGAACGTTCCCGGCTCCTGGTCGAAGGGCGCGGCCTCCTCGTCGCTGTGCAGGTAGAGACGGGTCTCGCAGCGCCCGCTCGCGCCGTAGGCCGCGAACTGGCGCTCGAGCAGCGCCCATTCGTTCGCCTCGGGGCCGAAGTGGCTCGTCGGCAGCCCCTTCTTCTCGCCGGCGGCGATGAACGCCTTCATCTCCTTGCGCTGGTAGCGGTGGAACGCGTCGCCCTCGATCACCGCCGCGGCGATTCCCTCGCGCCGGAAGATGTTCTCGAACACGCGCTTGACGGTGGTGGTGCCGGCGCCGCTCGACCCGGTGACCGCGATGATGGGATGCTTCCTCGACATGGAGCGGCTCAGCTGGAGGGCGCGATGAACAGCGAGCGCTCGCGGAACAGCGGCCAGTGGACGTTCTCGCTCGGGTCGGAGTGGTAGCGGACGATCCGCTCGACCTCGCTGCGCGAGCCGAGGATCACCGCCACCTTCTCGTGCAGCGAATCGGGAACGACGTCGAGGAGCGCCTGGGTGCCGGTGACCGCGGCGCCGCCCGCCTGCTCGATCAGCCACGCCATCGGCGCGGCCTCGTAGAGCAGGCGGAGCCGGCCCGGCTGCACCGGCTCGCGACCGTCGCGCGGGTACAGGTAGACCCCGCCGTCGACCAGGATGCGATGCACCTCGGCGGCCATGCAGCCGACCCAGCGCATGTTGAAGTCCGCGGCGCGCGGCCCGGCGCTGCCGGCGAGGCATTCCGCGACATAGCGCTGCACCGGCTTTTCCCAGAACCGCTGGTTCGACGCGTTGATCGCGAACATGCGCGTTTCGGCAGGCAGCTCGAGCCTCGCGCGGGTCATGCGAAAGACGCCGTCGCGTGCATCGCGCGCGAAGATCGCCGTGCCGTCGCCGCACGTCAGGACGAGCAGCGTCGCCGGCCCGTAGAGGGCATAGCCGGCCGCGCACTGGCGCCGCCCGGGTTGCAGGAAGCCCGCGCTGCCCGACGGCGTGCCGCGAAACGGATGCTTCAGGACCGAGAAGATGGTGCCGACGGTCAGGTTGGCGGCCGCCGAGGCC